>QQSJ01000036.1 GCA_003602635.1 Candidatus Poseidoniales archaeon | reverse complement strand
ACTGTGTTCTTGACACAATGGGGAGACGTACCCCATTCAACAGGATAAGCAAGCGCACCCTTGCGCGCCGCAACTTCAGAAGTTTTCAGGCCGCCTTGGAACGCGCAAAAACGCGAGGAAAACGGCCACAATCAACACCGAACTCGGCAGCGGCATTGGACTGTCGTCGGCCGGCGAAGACGGATCGCTTGTACCAACGTCGTTGGTGTCCCCAACCACGTCCTCAGGATCGGCGGCCTTCACATCGACGTCAACGGTCGTGCTTCGGCTGGCACCGTCGCCCTCCGAAGTGATGATGATGCGAATCTCGCACGTCCGTTCAGGATGGCTGGTTGAAGCCTCCAACCTGAGCACGACTTCTTCGGGCGCTTGTCCAGCGACGTCCGTGGGTTCAACCACGGTGCCAGCCACTGCCTCAAGCCCGAGCACGCTGAGTTGCGGACACGACCGGACCTCGGCCTCGGCCTCGGTCACGGCATCGCGGATGTTGCCCATGTTGTTGAGTTCCAAGGTCATCTCAATCCACGTGCCTGCGTCGAAAGGGTTGGGCGCTTGGGGGACGTTAGGTTCGAGTCGGTGGACGCGAGGGAGTTCAAGATCGGCCTCGATCTCTTGCGTGGAGCCCGAATTGGTTTGCGAAGCCTCAGTGGCGGTCACGGTGAGCACCATCGCGCTGGCCGGAGCGAACGCCCTGACTTCGTCCGCCGTGGTCCCCGTCAAGGTGATCTCCACGGTAACGTTCGCATTCGCAGCCACGGTGATGGGGGAATCGATTTCTGCCTCGAGAGGAGCGTCGCTCGGAAGCTCAAGTTCAATCTCGACTTCGAGTTCGAAGGGACGGTTGTTGGCCACCCAAATCTCCAGCGTGTGACTGACCGCCCAACGGTTGCCGTCCAGGTCAAGGATGACGCCGTCATCAACGTCGCTTTCCCAACCCAATTCCCACGAGGGCGTTTCCACCTGCGCCTGCACAGGCACGAGCGGCAGAAGCAACAACACGGCAAGGATGCTGAGCATTCGACGCATGCTCAGTCCTCCTGCGTGATGGCCCTCAAGGCACGCGAGGCAAGAACGCTCACCATTGAACGGCGGTAGCGCGGGGGAAGTGCGGTGTTGTTCACCGGCTTGATCGCTTTTTGCAACGCCTTCGAGAGGCGCTTACGCCCGTCCGTTTCCGTCCAATCTTCGTGAGCATCCACCACGTCTGTGTGCAACCCTGGGATGCTCTCGAGTCCAGTGCTGGCGACACGAAGGCTGGATGCGTCGCCTGGGATCCAAGAAGCGGCGACCCCTGCCTCGGGGAAATCCCACGTTTCTCGAACGCGCAATTTGTGGTAGGCGCCAACCCGGGTGCCCGCGTCGTCAGGGAGATGGACACAGAGCAGGAATTCGCCGGGCTTCAGGACGTTTTTCTTCATCCCATCGAGTTCAAAGAAGTCCTCAAGGGGCATCCGTCGTTCACCCTCAGGTCCGACGAGTTCCACCTCAGCACCAAGCGCCATGAACGCGGCGGCCATGTCGCCCTGGTAGGTGGCGACGCAGAGGGTGTTTTGATTGGGGATCACGCGGCAATCGGCTCCGGTTCCGCAGTCAGCTTTGTGGCACCACTCAATGGATCGGCGCCAGTCTTCGGATTGGTTGTACCAGAAACAACGGGTGTCGAGGCAGAGGTTGCCACCGACGGTCGCGCTCCGACGAATGAGGCTCGAAGCGACTTTGGCCGCTGCCGCGGCAAGAAGCGGGTGCACCACGTCTGAGACGGCCACGTCGTGAAGGCGCGCCATGCAACCCACACGGTTGGCCTCCAAGGCGTCAGCGCCTTCGACGTGCGCAAGGGAAATGACGTCACCTTTGGGATTGATGTGCCATTTGTAATTCGGCAAAAGGTCGGTCCCGCCGGCCACCCAATCGAAGGGGCGGTCCGTTGAAGCGAGGTCGGCAGCGATGCTGCAGGCCTCCTCAACCGACGTGGGACGGTGGAGGACGAAGGGGGGCGTCAGCATCAGGCATCATCCCCCATGTGGCGCTGTTCTTGCTTGAGCCAGGCGCGCCCGGCATAGCCCATCTCGGCCATGGATTCTGGATCCGGGTCATCGATGGCGGCCCAGCCTTCCAACTGCTCGTCGATCGGGCGCGTCGGATCAAATCCAAACAGCACGCCGTTGACGTAAGGTGACGTGTCCTCGGTGCGTTGACGAGCACGGTCTCTGGTGTGGTGCTCTTCACCCCTCGAAGCGAGTTTCTCCTGAAGTGGCCCGTGGGTCAAACGAGGCGCCTCAAGGTCGAGTGGGTCTTCGACGCCCTCGGCCTTCATTCGCTTCTGAATGTCCGCCCAGACCACGTCAGGCGTGAGCGGCAAGGAGGAAGGTCGGACGCCAACGGCGTCGTACACGGCGTTGCAGACGGCAGGAAGGATGGGGAGGAGCGGCCCTTCGCCTGCTTCCTTTGCACCGAAGGGGCCCTCTGGATCGGAAGATTCGACGATGATGGGCGTCACGTGAGGCATCTCGTGAACCGACGGAATCTGATACTGGAGCAGGTTCGCGTTCTGAAGGTGCCCGGTGCGGCCGTACACCATGCGCTCGGAGAGCACCTGCCCAAGGCCCATGTGACAGGAACCGATGATCTGGCCCTCCACCGCCAGCGGGTTCAGCGCTTTGCCGCAGTCGTGCGCCGCCCAAACACGGGTGCACTTCACCAACCCGGTCTCGACGTCAACGTCCACTTCGGCCACGTAGGCGGAGAAGGAGTACGCCGGGGCCAATCCGGCTGCAGCTCCCTTGTGCACGCCACCCATGGGCGGCGAACGGTAGGCGCCGCGGGCGATGAGCGCTCCCTTGTCTTCCTGCGCCTTGTGAAGCGCTTGCAAGTAGGACACCCCGATCGAAGGGTCGTGCTTGTAGACGATGCGTCGGTCCACCATCACCAACGTCGAAGGATGGTAACCAAGCATGTCCCAAGCGGCGTTGAGCAGGGATTCACGGATCTCCATCGCCGCACGGATGGCGGCGTTGCAGTTCATGAAGGTCACACGGCTTGAGTATGAACCAAGGTCAACCGGACTGGTGTCGCTTTCATGGCTGCGCACGTGAATCATGTCCAACGGCAAGGCCAGCACTTCCGACACCACTTGTGCGACGGCCGTGGTCGACCCTTGGCCGATGTCCGCAGCCCCGGTATGGACCGTCACCCCGCCGTCCATGTCCACCTGGATGTGCACGGTGGCGTGGGGGAATCGGTTCGGGTCCCAATGGATGGGAAGGCCGGACCCTGAGATGAAGAATCCACAGCCGATGCCGATGCCCTTGCCGAGCGGCATGTTGCGGAATTTTTCGTCCCAGCCGCTCTCTTCACGAACACGACGCAGGGCTTCCCGCATGCCGTTGCTGGTGATGCGGAAACCAGAGATGGTTCGGCTGTGAGGAGGCAGGAGGTTGGCCAGGCGGAGGTCGATTGGGTCCACCGCCAACTGCTCGGCGATGTCGTCCAAGCCGACCTCAACCGCACACCGCGTGTTCACGGCGCCGTGGCCGCGCATCGCGCCGCTGGCTGGCTTGTTGGTCCAAACGCGAGCGCCCGTGTAGTGGAACGAACCGAGTTCGTACGGCGCCGTGGCCAACACGCCGTTGTAGTACGACGTCACGTGACCAAAGGACGCGAAGGCGCCACCGTCGATGAGGGCGTCAACGTCCAAACCGGCGACACGCCCGTCTTCGTCCGCATCGAGTTTGACTTCGATGTAGGACGGGTGGCGTCCGCGGTTGATCCAATACACTTCCTCACGGTCGAAGGTGATGCGCACAGGGCGCCCACATTTCCGCGCCAGGATGGCGGCACACATCTCGTGAGGGAAGGGGTCAGATTTGCCCCCAAAGCCGCCGCCGACGAAGGTGCGGACGACGTTGATTTGGTGCATCGGCACGTCGAGCACCGTGGCCAAGGCCCGGTGCGTGTAGTGCGGCACTTGCTGAGGCGTGTAGAGTTGAAGTCGGCCGTTGGCGTCCCAATGTGCGACCACGGCGTGGGGTTCTGTGAAGCCGTGATGGACGCCCTCAAAGCGCCAGGCGCGTCGCGATGTAGCGGCTGCGTTCTCGATGTTCGAGCGGTCACCAAAGGCTTGGTGGACGCGCTTCTGGACGTTGGTGCGGCCAACGTGGTACTTCCCACGCCAGTGGATCGGTTCATCGACGTCTTCCAAGCCCTTGCGCGGGTCGAATTCCGCCTCCAATTCTTCGTACTCCACGACGATGGCGCCAAGGGCTTCCATCGCTGTGGCTTCGTCCACAGCGGCCACGCAGGCCACGAGATCGCCCACGTGACGGACCTTCTCGACCGCCATCGCGTGCTCGTCTTTGGTCACCGGAAGGACGCCGAAGGTCTTCGGTGCATCTTCTCCGGTCGCGATGGCCACGACGCCGGGCATGGCTTCTGCCGCGGACGTGTCGATGGAAAGGATGCGTGCGTAGTGATGCGGGGATCGAAGAATCCGTCCGATGACCTCGTTGGGAAGCCGAACGTCGTCGCCGTACCATGCCTGTCCGGTCACCTTTGCGTTGGCGTCGACCAAGGCGGTCGGGCGACCGACGGTCGTGCCGGTACGCAAGCGGTCATGCACGTGGTGGCCGGCGGGTTGTGGCTCGTTGCCACCGACGGACTCGGGGATGCCGTCGAGGTCCCGAGGGGTGCTCACAGGTCGGGAACCGCCGGCACCGGGGGGCTTGAAGCGAAGTTTTCCCGCGACGCGCTTGCCGTCTTTGCGGGTCTCACCTCCGGCTCCGCCGGGTTGCTGTCGGTATCCTCCAGACATCAGAATCACCGTGCATGGCCAGGCGGCAATTGAGGCTCTTCGGGCCCGGAGGGATGAGGATCAGCGTGTGGATCAGTCGGTGGCGCGGGGGCTTCCGTTTCACCGCGCAGCAAGGCCGCTGCGGCCATAATGGACTCCACGATGGGCTGGTACCCTGTGCAACGGCACAAGTTCCCCTCGATGGCCTCGTTGACCTGAGCCTCCGTCGGAGACGACGTTTGATCGAGCAACGCCTGAGCGGAGATGAGGAAACCTGGGGTGCAGAACCCACACTGCGAACCCCCATGTTCTGCAAAGCAGGTCTGGATGGGCGCCAAGTGATGGCCCTCGGCGAGGCCTTCCACCGTGGTGATGGCCCGACCTTCGACGTCCCCAGCAAGCGTCATGCACGAAAGCCGGGGTTCACCGTCGACGAGGACCGCGCAGCAGCCGCAGGTGCCCAAATCGCACCCACGCTTAACGCCGAGTTGCCCGACGTTGTCGCGCAGAACATCGAGAAGAATGGCGTTGCTCGGAGCCAACACTTCGACGCTGCGGTCGTTCACCTCTGCGCGCCAGACGGTGTTCGGTGCTTGAGGCAGCATGGGGACGCGTGCTTCACCGACCATCTTCGCACCGGTCCGTGGTCGTGCCTTCACCCTTTGAGGATTGGCCTGATGCGTTAAGCCTCTTCATCGCTGTTCAGGGCGTTTCGGAGACGGTCCTCCTCGAGTTCAATGGCGTTACGGAGCACAAGGCCGTGGTGAACACGAATCGCACGGTTGCGGATGAGGTCGTTGATTTGAGCCTCAAGTTCGCTCAGTGCATCGAGGTCTTTGCACTCGTGAATGCGTGCGTCGAAATTTCGGAAGGTTCGTCGACGAAACACGCCGATGAGGATGTAGATGGGAATCAAAAGGAACGGAATGACCAGTTCTTCGGTCACGATTTCGATCACGACCGACACAGAGAGTTCCAACGCCCGTGGTTCGTACTCGTTGGTGAACGAAAAACCACCGAGGTAGAACACGCCTGTGCCCGTTCCAAGATAGAGGTTGAACGGCGTAACGTCTGGGTCCATGGGGTCAGCGTTCCGGTCGTTCTCGATGTCGTTTGGCCAGCCGTCACCGTCCGCATCGTCGTCGATGACGTCCGGGATGGTGTCCTGATCGGTGTCCAGCGGCGTGGAATCAGGGTTGTAAGGATCGTAGAGAATGGTCCCCGAAGACGCAGCACGTTCCATTTCGTTGCGGATGCCGTCCCCGTCCGCGTCGTCGTCGTAAATGTCCGGGACGAAGTCTCGGTCGATGTCGCTGCATCCGAACAACACCACGCGGCTCGTGCCCGGCGTGAAGGGGCAATCGTCGCTCTTTGAAGCGCTGGATTGGTCGGCATAACCGTCCCCGTCAGCATCGCTCCAGGCCAAAGGGTCCGAGGAAAAGGCGTCGGCTCCATCGGCCAAGGTCCAATTCTCATCGGGATCGGAAAAGCCGTCCCCGTCGCCGTCAAGGCAACCCACCCGGTCTTCTGTTGACGTCCCATCAACGTCTGGACAGTCGTCAGCCTCCTCAGCAGCCACGCTGCTCAAGCAAAGCAGCAGGGCCAACATCCCGAGCCAGAGGGCCGTTCGCATGCGATGCACTACGGCCATACCGTCTAAGGTTTGACGGAGAAGGATTCATTGAGGTCATCTGTTGAGATTCCATCATGCGCGTCGCACTCATGGCCCTGCTGATGATGACCACGGCGCTCGCAGGTTGCGTGAGCGGATCCGACGACGCCGAAGCGACGGTCTTCCCGAACTTTGAAGCCACGGCTGACGACGGCATGACCTACTCAAACGCCGATTTCGACGGCGATTGGTACATCGTCATTTTTTCAGCTGAGTGGTGCACTGACCCTTGCTTTGATTCCATGCACGCGATCTGGAGCGTGATGCCCGAAGCCCCAGTGCTTGTGTTCTCCACCGATCCAGCCGACGAACCTCAAGGAATCAACCTCTCGACGTGGCACGAAACGGCCGACGCCCACGACGACGAGGACGAAGACGAAGGCGTCTCCTTGACGTCCTATCGCTTCCTCAAAGGAGCCGAGCCGGCCGCAGAATTGGACATCACGAAGCCCGGAAGCGTCGCCTTCATTGACACCGAGGGCAACGTGGCCTACTTGCACGAGGGGCGCTTGACGGACACCGCCGTCATCCAAGAGAAAATTGACCTGGCCTCAGGCGTTTGACGCCGCGGCCTTCTTCCGGCTTCGGTTCCATTTCTTGATCCGCGGAAGCTGCCACTTGATGATGCCCGACCAAAACACGATCGCCATCACGGCGTTGCCCATGGCCATCGTGACCCAAGGCTGCTCGTCCCATGCATTGATGTCGCCTGAGAACGTGATGCGCGCAAAATACACGGAAATCATCATGCCAAAGATGAGGTGAATCCAGCGAAGCCGGGTGTTCCAGTTGGCCATGTTCAGTCCTCGGCATTCTTCTTCTTGTATTCTGCGAGCTTTGCTTCGTATTCTTCCTTCGACAGACCGTGCCATCCCTTGCACATCCCTGTCGGCGATCGTCCACAACCACATTGTCCCATGAGTTTCATTCCTCCTGTGGTTCAACCGAAGGTGGACCCATACTTAGGGCGTCGAGTTTCAGGGTGCAAAGCGAGTGTCAGGGAGTGAAGGTAGTCTCTTGGTCGATACTTGTGGCTTGATACCGTAGCGATACCACCCTTGGGCATGGACCATCAGCACCTCACCCGGCCCGTGTGCCTTGAGGAGCGCAGCAAGCGAATCATTCGGCTGCTCGGGAAAAGCCACGTCTTGGAAATCATCTGGCACTTGGTCAACGCCGACCAACCGCTCAGGTTCAACGAACTTCGCAGGCACGTCGACGTGACCGCCACCACCCTGAGCAGACGGCTGGAAGAAATGAGCGTTCTTGGCTTGATCAGCCGTACAGTCTTCCCTGAGGTTCCGGCTCGCGTGGAGTACGAACTGACCGAACGTGGCCAGG
>QQSJ01000035.1 GCA_003602635.1 Candidatus Poseidoniales archaeon | reverse complement strand
ACCATCGAGAACATCGAGAACGAAGGCAACCCATACGGCATCCCCGCGCACGAGCGCGGCGACTGGGCGGAAGGCCTCGACGTCAAGGTCGCCGAACCGGCCGAGTACATCTACTTCGCAGGCTGTGCTGCGTCCTTTGACGACCGCAACAAGAAGGTCGCCCGCGACACCGTCTCGGTCATGAAGGAAGCCGGACTCGACGTCGGCATCCTCGGCATGATGGAAACCTGCAACGGCGACCCAGCGCGTCGGGCCGGCAACGAGTACCTCTTCCAAATGCTGGCCGAGACCAACTTGGCCACCTTCGAGGAATTGGGCGTGAAGAAAATCGTCTCGTCCTGCCCTCACTGCTTCCACACGCTTGGCAAGGAGTACAAGGCGTTCGGCGGTGAAGACATCGAGGTGCTGCACCACAGCCAACTCATTTCCACCCTGCAACGCGATGGAAAACTCCCCGCACCGAAGCACGACGGCGAGGTCACCTTCCACGACCCGTGTTACCTCGGTCGCATCGGTGGGGAAACCGAAGCGCCTCGAGAGATCATCGGCGGCGTGGACGCCGAGCCTGCACGCTCCGGCAAGCAGTCCTTCTGCTGCGGTGCAGGTGGCGCACAGATGTGGATGGAGGAAATCGTCGACGACGATCACGATCGTGTCAACGTCATTCGAGCGCGTGAACTCGCTGCGACCGGGGCCGACACGGTGGCCGTGGGCTGCCCCTTCTGCTCCACCATGGTCACCGACGGCCTGGCCGCCATCGACGCCGACATGCAGGTTCAGGACGTTGCGGAGATGGTCTGGGCCCAAATCAAGGCCAACGACGCCGCCATCAAGGCCAACAAAGCGGCCGCGGAAGCCACTGAGGAAGCCGAGGCCTGAGGTCCGTGAACGTCGAGGCGCTCTCGCGCTGGTACGAAGCTGAAGCCCGTGATTTGCCGTGGCGTGCCACGTCCGACCCATGGGCCATTTTGCTCTCCGAGGTGCTCCTTCAACAGACGCAAGTGGCGCGGGGCGTTGCGTATTGGCGACGCCTTCTGGACCGCTTCCCGACGGTCGCCTCGATGGCCGAAGCGGAACTTGACGAAGTGATGCACCTCTGGCAAGGCGCGGGCTATTACGCACGCGGTCGACGCTTGCATGCCCTCGCGGTGGAAGTGTGCGATCCACACGGGCCTTGGCAGGGCGTCCTTCCCTCGCCGTCCACGTGCGATGACGTGGTGTCCGGTTTCCAATCGCTTCCTGGCATCGGGCCATACACCGCGGCTGCGGTGGCGTCGATCGCGCATGACGTGCCCGCCGCGGTGGTCGACGGGAACGTTCGCCGGGTCGTGGCTCGTCAGACCGGTGTGCACGAACCTCCGCCTGCAGACGTGACGTCCCTCGCCCAGGCATGGATGGACGATGCGTACACGCACGGTGTTGCCCCGAGCGTGTGGAACCAGGCGGTGATGGAACTCGGCGCGACCGTGTGCCGCCCCCGTGCGCCTCATTGCAGCGCTTGTCCGGTTCAGGCCACCTGCATCGCGCGGGACCATCCGGACGGCGTTCACGCCTTCCCTGCACCGGCCAAACGACGGACGAAAACCGAACGGCTCGTGGCGCTGGTCGACGTGGACGCAGAGGGCCGCCCACACCTGGTGCAACGCCCCACTTCGGCCCGTTTTGGCGGCCTGTGGGGTCCACGCTACCTTCAGGCCAACGATGCCTCCGTGGTTGAAGAGCAGAGCCAACGCAGGAAGGTCGGTGAAGTGGTGCATCTCCTGAGCCATCGCCGCCTCGAGGTCGAAGTATGGGTGGGCCACACCGAACGCGGATTGGACCCTGCATCGAAAGCCATCAGCACGCTCGATGAACGCGTGTTGGACGCAGCCAAGGGCAACTGAATTCGTTTGGATGAAGGCCTATATTCCGACTCCTCGAGCATCACGCATGGCCCTCACCTTCACGGACGCCATCGCTGCTTGGTCACGTGCAATCGACAAGACCAGTTCCACAGATTTTGAGCTCATGCTCGACGAATCTTTCGAATGGCACAGCACCAACAGCGGACGTGCCACGTCGCGCGCAGACACCTTGCGTTGGGTGCGGGAGACGGAATTGAGGATTGGAAACTTCACGACCTTGCACAACAGCAGCACCGTGATTTGTGGCACCCACGAAGTGTATGAACCTGGGAAGGACGACACGATCGTGATGTGCGTGGCCCAACTTTCTGAGGACGGCAGCCGTCTGATGAACTGGACCATCACGCGTGCGAATTACTACACGAATCAGGATTCTCCGACCGCCCACATGGGCCTCGGTTTCTTCCTCTGATGTTGGTTCTGCACGACGATCATGCACCGCCGCCACGAGGTGGCGTGAGGGTTCAGCTCGCTGACGGGATTTCGGCTTCGCTCCCCTCACGACTTCGGGCCACGTCCAACTCCATGGTGGCGATGCCCCACCACAATCCGGCCACAAGCAGGTACTCCGCCAAGGCGGCCACTGACCACCATGGATGGCCTACGCCTTCGGTGGGCAAGGTGACGGTGGCATCGACGTTGAGCGCCACGGCCACCCCGACGAATTGCATCACGAATCCGATTCCAACGCACCAAAGGGCCATCTGGCGTTGTGCGGCACCTTTGGAAGCACCAAAGCCACGGCTGCGGCGTTGAACCAACCAAAGCCAAACCCAACCAAACAGGAAGATGCCCGTCGCAGCCAAAATGTGAGCGTCGAGGTGGCTGTACATCGAACGGTTGGCCATGACCACGACGCAGAATGCGGCCAGCAGGCCAACCAAACGCTCCAGCGACCAGGGCCTCGGTTCTCGTGCGGTCATCGACCATACGGTCCAGCCTTGCCACACGCCACTGACCGTGAGTCCGAGGGTGAACATGAGGGATTCTGGGCCAGGGTAATCGGCTTGTGAAATGAAAATGATTGGAGCGTTGGCGGCGCCGCGGAAGTGGTGGACCGCCATCGCCGTGAGGACCGACGCCAACGGCAGGATCCACGCCAGTCGGACGGTCCACCGGTTCATGCGGAGCGCTCCTCGAAGGCCCGAATCGTGTCCTCGACGCATGCGTCAAAGGAACGCCACGTCATGCCAAGCACACGCTCTGCTTTGCTGCTCGAGTAAAGGGAGTCGCCTCGCATGTAGCCGCGAACCACGGCGCGGGTCAGCGTTCGCTCGCCGGTGCGCAGGCCCATGAGCCAGTCGTAGAAGACCGCAACAGGCAACAAGCGACGTGGCAAGGACCGCTTCGGTGCTTTGGATTGGGGGCGGAGGCGACGCGCCGTTCGGGCCACGTCCACCATCGTCATCCCGCTGTGCGGAGCGAGCACAAATCGGCCCTCGGCTTCGTCCACCTCGTAGGCCATGCGGTGCGCGT
Source organism: Candidatus Poseidoniales archaeon (assembly GCA_003602635.1). GTDB lineage: Archaea > Thermoplasmatota > Poseidoniia > Poseidoniales > Poseidoniaceae > MGIIa-L3. The sequence goes on along the minus strand of QQSJ01000035.1, from coordinate 8,962 downwards.
GGGCGACGTCCTCCACGTGGACAAAGGCCATTGGAATCGCAGGAATCACCGGCCAGGCTCCAGAAAGCAGGTCTGGCATCCAGTCCACGCTCGGGGGTGGTCGAGAAAACCCACCGCCAAGGATGGCCGTGGGGTTGATCACGCGAAGATCGAGGTCGTGCTCCTTGGCGATTCGCCATGCCCTGCGTTCGGACTCGGTCTTTGCTGCAGTGTAGGGCATGCTGGACCCGGATTGCCAGTCGTCTTCGTCCTTCGGTCGCCCTCGTGGGCCGCTGCCCACGGCGGCCGTGCTCGACGTGTAGACGATGCGGTTCACACCGGCTTCTGCAGCGGCCTGGAGCAGGTGCTCAGTCCCGAGGTTAGCGGTGTTCAAGATGACGCCCGATGGTCCGTTGAGGGAAAAGACCGCAGCGGTGTGGAAGAGCCCGTCGCAACCGGCGAGCAGGTCCTTCCACGGGTCGGCGTCCAAGACGTCGGCTTCGCGGAGTTCCAGCCGTTCGGGGCAACCGAGGGAAGCGGCGTGATGGCGCAGGCGGTCGGTCCGGACCGGATCCGACACGTCCCGCACCGTCGCCACGACGGTGTACCCTTCAGCGAGCAGGTCCCTGACCAAATGGTTGGCCAGAAAGCCGTTGGCTCCGGTGACGAGCACACGTCCTCCCATGGGCTTCCGCTTGTGCTGCCCTACATGAACGTTGAAGTGACCCCGCCCTCACGAACCGCCGAGCACCATGGCGTTGCGTGTCCACGACACCCGTCGTCGAGAGAAGGTGCCGTTCACCACCATGCGCCCGGGTCGGGTCAGCATGTACGTCTGTGGCGTCACGGTTTACGACCGCTGCCACCTCGGTCACGCGCGGTGTTACTTGGCCTTCGACCTCATCCACCGCTGGCTCGAAGCCAGCGGCTACGACGTGGACTACGTCCAGAATTTCACCGACGTCGATGACAAGATCATCGCCCGAGCCAACGAAACCCGTGAAGGCGATTGGCTGGGTCTGGTCGACGAGATGATCGACGGCTACTACGAGGACATGGATGCGCTGAACATCCTTCGTGCAGACCACTATCCTCGCTGCACAGAACACGTGGACGGAATGATCACCATCATCGAGGATCTCATCGAGCGCGGGCATGCCTATGCATCAGAAGACGGCGTCTACTTCGACGTCTCTTCGGCTCCAGAAAAATACGGACAACTGACCGGACAAAGCTTCGATGCAGTTCGCGCCGGTGCAGGCGGCCGGGTTGGCGGCACCGGTGGCGGCAAGCGCGATCACCGCGACTTTGCGTTGTGGAAGGCAGCCAAGCCCGACGAGCCCACCTGGCCTTCCCCGTGGGGTGACGGTCGCCCCGGTTGGCACATCGAATGCACTGCGATGAGCCTGGACCACTTTGACGGGGCTTTCGATATTCACGGTGGTGGCCATGACTTGCGGTTCCCTCACCACGAGGCCGAGATTTTCCAAGGTGAGTGCCACACCGACCATGCGCCCTTGGTGCACCACTGGTTGCACAACGGCTTCGTCAACGTCGACGGCGAGAAGATGAGCAAGTCACTGGGCAATTTCTGGACCATACGGGAGATCCTCGAACGCGTTGATCCGCTCGTGCTTCGTTTTGCGCTGATCAACGCCCACTACCGTTCGCCCATCGACATGAACGAGGCTCTGCTCCATGACGCAGAACGCAACCATGGGCGGCTCATCGAAGCCTACGCCAAGGCGCTTCGAGGACGCACCTCCGATCATCCAGTCGCTCTGCCTCAACCTGACGTGGCCAGCCAAGATCCGTTGTCGAAAGGCCTTGGTCTCATGGAGCGGATGGCGCAAGGTTTTGCGTTGGCCATGGACGACGATTTCAACAGCCGGGAAGCCATCGCCAAGGTGCTCGGTGGCGTTCGCGAAGCCACGCGTCTCTTGGACGCAGACCTCGATGAAGCGGACGCAAACGCCGTGGCCCACCACTGTGTGGCATGGTTCGAAGAACTCGCAGGCGACGTGTTGGGCGTCCTCCCTTCGCCTGACGTGTTGTTGGCGGAGCCTGAGGAGGACCCGCGGCGTACTGAGGTCGCAGACGAGGTCGAAGCGTTGCTCCTCCAACGGGCCGAAGCACGTTCAGCAAAGGATTGGCCGGCGGCCGATGCAATCCGAGATCGCCTAAGCGCCATGGGCGTTGAAGTCACGGACACGGCCGATGGCCCTGTGTGGACCTTGCGTTGATCACTCCGGCGGACCGCCGGGGGGAGGTGGCGCGGGGATGTCGACGACCTCCTTCTCAGCATCCGTCTGGTCGGTGTCCACCTCTTCGATTTCTTCTGCCGCTTCCGCCTCCTCAAGGTCATCCTCGTCGAACAGCGCGTCTTGAGCCGTGAGATCGATTTCGTCCTCGCGCCGCCGCATCACAAACACGGCGACGCCCACGACCACCAGCACGCCGAGGCCGAGCAGGCCGATTGGCGCGCCGCCTTCGCCGGATGCCACCTCGTCGTCGTTCGTTGAGCCGGTGCCGTCGCACCCCAGGCCGAGGCCGTCTGCACATGGGTCGTCGGGCGTGATGGTGTCCCCTCCTTGGTTACCGTCGTCCAAGTTGGTGCCGTCGTCGGAGGTCGTGTCGTCGTCCTGGTTGGTGCCGTCGTCGGGAGTCGTGTCCGTTCCGCCACTCGACGAGGACGAGGCGCCCTTGGCTTCCCAGGTGGACGTGTTGCCAAGGTCCACTGAGGTCATGGTGGCAGCACGGTCGTAGTAGCGGTCCCAGACCAGGCTGAGGTCGATTTGTGCGTTTCCAGAAGTCGAGCCGTTGAGCGTTTGGAAGTACTGTGGGTCCTCGTAGGTCCACCATGGGTCAAGGCCACCATGGCCTACACCCGCGGTGAGGCTGTCGAAGCCGTCCACCTCGCCAAAGGTGGCTTCCATCACGGCTGGGTCGAACGCCGCGGCCTCGGTGAGGTTCTCCACGATGGAGGCCCACGAACGCAGGCCGTCTTCCACGCCGCTGGCGGTGACGTCAATGCGCTTGTCGAACATGCCCGCTGCTTCGTGGTCGTCCCCTCGCATCGCCTGCATCAGGTCCGCGTCGCCGTACAGGGCCATGCCGCCGATGACGGTCAGGCGCACGTCGGGATCAACGGCGTCAATGAGGTTGCGGTAGGGGTCGAGGTCGTGCGAATCGATGACGGCCAAATCGGCCGCCATGCCGGGTGCAATTCGACCCACGTGGTCCTGCCAGTTGGTCGCGTCGGCCGCGTTCGACGTGACCATGCGGACCATTTCTTCGTCGGTGAAGATGTCACCGAGGATTTCGTCGTCCCACAGGTCGGCGATCTTCAGTTCGTGAAGCGGTGACTTGCTGCCCGAAGGCGACCAGTCCGGAGCCAGGGCGATGTTCACGCCCGCGGCCTTGGCTGCAGCCACGTCCGTGGTGTCGCCGTAGAGCAGCAGGTTGGAGAGTGGAGACCACACGAGGCTGGCACCGACCTCGCCCATCTTCTGGAACTCGGTGGCGGTGAGGGCCGTTCCGTGGATGAGGACCAGTTCCCCGACCAGCAGGTCGTTGGCGACAAGGATGTCGAATTCGGCTCGGCTGGACTCGTCCACGCCTTCGCCGAGATGGAGGAACCACGCGTCCAATTCTTGGCTGGCGTTGCCGGTTTTGATGTGGTTGCCAATGTAGTCCGACTCGAGTTCTGTGACCTTGGTGTGGATTTCGTCCCGGCCGAAGTTCCAATCTTCGATGTTGCGCGCCAGTACGCTGGCGTACGCGTCGTCTGGGTTGGAGGGTGCGCCTTGAGAGGCGGTGGTCCCACCGACGATCACCTTGGCTTCGACGTATTTCATCGCAGCGAATTCCAGATTGAAGTATGGGCCGCCGTGAAGCAGCATCTTTGGTTTGGTGACAAAGTCGCTGTAATCCGGGTGGTTCTTCCACTGGTAGCGGTTCTGGTAACCGCCCCACTCGTTGGGCGAGGACATGTGGTTTTCCACAGGCCACACGGGTGCAGTGTTGTAGTGCAGGTGGTTGTGCAGGTCGAGCAAACCGGGGTAGATGGTGGCGTCCGTGTGGTGGACCGGCACGCCTTCGAGGGTCAGGTCGCTGGGTGCATCTCCGTTCCACACCTCCACGATCATGCCGTCTTCGATCAGGATGGAACCGTCGTTGTGCACGGTGCCGGCATCGTCCATGGTCACGACACGACCGGTCAACACGTAGGCGCCCGAGTGAATGTGGTCCAAGGCAGTGTAGCATCGCAAGCCGGCGATGGGTGCCGTGACGGTGGCGTTCTCATGCGAGCCTGGCGTGGGTGCATCGTCCTTCCAGAGGCTCCCGTTGTCCAACGGGATGTAGGGTCGGTCCCACCAACTGTCCTTGTCGGGCCAGCTCATCGAATCGACCAGCACGCCCTCGGCGGTACGAAGGATTGCGCTGTCGCCACCATAGTAATCCAGTTCGATGCCGGAGTCTGCACGAAACACGACGATGCGGGCGTTCGGCTCAAGCACGGTGTCCCAAGGCAGTCGGCAAGGCGGTGAGCCACCGCCTTCTTCGTCGTCGAGCCACCAATCGGAGACGTCAACAGGCGTACTGCCGGCGTTCCAAATTTCGATGAATTGATCGGACGAGCTGCCGGTGTAACCGTCACCGTTCCAGTCCACACCGTCGTAGTCTTCGGAGGACGCAGAGACGAGCACCTCTGAGATGCGAACGTCGGGCGTTTCGTCTGCGCTGGCCACGAGCGGGGCCGTCGAGAGCACCATCAGGAGGACGAGGAAGGCCGCAGGCAGACGAGGCGTCACGGTTGCCGATTCGCAGACGCCCCATCAAGGCATCTCCCCTCGCCGGAAATTGAACGAACATGTTCGCCAACAGGTCAAGGAACCCCCACCGCGAGGGTTGTTCATGGCCACCGTTGACCTGACCGAGGCGACCTTCGAAGCAGCCCTCGCTGACAACTCCATCATGTTCATTGATTTCTGGGCGGACTGGTGCGGGCCATGCAAGGCCTTCGCACCCGTGTACGAGCGTGTCTCCGAAGCACACCCGGACGTGACCTTCGCCAAGGTAGACACAGAAGCCGAACAGGCGCTTGCGGGCGCTTTTGGCATCCGTTCAATCCCCACCACGGTGGTGTTCAAGGAAGGCATTGGCGTGTTCATGCAACCCGGTGCGCTTCCTGAGGAAGCCCTCGAGGATCTTGTTGGCAAGGTCAGGGAACTCAACATGGACGACGTCCGCGCGCAGATCGAAGCCCAAGAGGCGCAGGCCGCCGCGTCTAGCGACGACGGCGGTTGCTGCAGCGACCCGTCATGTTCTAATTGAGCAGGCTTGAGGCGTTGCCGTGCGGCACGTCGCGTTCATGCTTGTTTGGCTCATGCTGGCCATGCCCTTGGCCGGCTGCCTCGGTGCTGAAGACGAACCCATGCCGGTGGATGAAGCACCGCTGGCGTATCCTGACCCATGGGAGCGTGGCGACCTCATCTACGACGACAGCGACGTGTTCAGCCGCGTCACCGTCAACGGCACCTACGGCATTCCTGAGGCCATCTCGGTCTTCGTGCAAGTCGACTCCATCACCGCCGCCGACGGAGGTGCAGGCTTGACCGGGGACGCAGAGGTGCATCTGGGCCTTTGGCTGCCGATCATCGAGGGTTGCGACTGGACGTTGGAGAACGTCTCGGAAGACTGCCGTGTGCCGGTCATCGCTGACGTCGGACCTTACTACGACGACGGCGACGTCAGCGCCGTGACGCCAGCCGATCGCTTGGGTCGCTTCCTTATCGAGAACTACGTGCCCCACGGCTATGCTGTGGCTCAGGTCTCGGTGTTTGGAACCGGCGAATCCAACCACTGCATGGACCTCATGGGCACCGACGAGCAACGCGGCATTGACGCTGCAGTGACGTGGCTCGGTACGCAAGGATGGTCCAACGGACGCGTCGGGCTCATCGGCAAGTCCTACGACGGCAGCACCCCGTGGCAGGCGGCCACCTTTGGCAACCCGCACCTCGCGACCATCGTGCCCATGTCAGGGCTCATCGGCGTCCACGACCTCATGTGGCGCAACGGCAGCATGGAAGCTCGTGGCATGATCATGCACAACGGCGTTTACGGTTCATTCGGCATCGACGGGGACAGTGAGGACAGCCACACGCTGTGCGAAGGCTACCTCGAAGGCTACGCCAACGGTCCAGCAGCCTACCTCTCCGGTGGCATGGTGACCTACGGTGGCAACGATTACTGGACCGAGCGCTCCTTCCTCGACCGGGCCCTCCAGAACTACCAGGGGTCGATTTACATCATTCAAGGCATGCAAGATTGGAACGTTGACCCCCACATGGCCTTCCCTGTGCACCAGCAAGTGCACGACGCGGGCATTGAGGTGAAGACCCTCGCAGGGCAGTGGGCGCACGATTACCCAGACCGCGTCTCAGGTCACAGTTCCCAAGGCAGCGGCCGTGGTGCTGAGGCCTATCCGTACACCTTGCGCTGGGACTGGGCCGACGAGATGCTGGTCTGGTTCGACTGGTACCTCCGTGACGAAGGCGTCGCACCGGTGCTCGGCGTGGAAATGCAGGACAACCGTGGCGGGTGGCGCTTCGAGTCCACTTGGCCCGCCGAAGACACGCAGTACGTCGAGGTCAGCGGCAGCGACCTCGGCCCCACCGGCGCCAGCATCACCGGCACAAACAGCATCACGATGACCTACGGGCCGTTTGAGAACGACACGTGGATCGCCGGCATGCCGACCTTCCACATTCCCGTCACGCCACACACGACGAACGGTGCGCACGGCTTCCTCGAAATGACCGACGAGAACGGCATGCACCTTGGGCACGCCGTGATGGATTTCCGCTTCCACGCGGGCGGTCGTGACGGTCAGGAGGTGCTCGTGCCCTTCTCCACCGTCACCGGTTACATGGAATTCTTCGCAATGGATGTCTACCTCGAAGCGGGCGAATCCGTCATCATCACGATGACCCAAACCGGCGAGGACTACGTGCCCTCACCTGCTTCGGTCGGATCCTACAGCATCGATTGGGACGCTGCGGTGCTGACCCTGCCGCTGGTGGAGCGCACGTGCGACGAATTGTTCCGCGCCCCGATGCAGACCTACGGCGGCGAAACCGGGCGAACCTGCTGATCAGAAGGCGTCAAGGATCGACGCAAAGACCGCCTTGGCGGGCCCTTCTGAACGCTCAACCAAACGACGCACGATGAGTTCAGGCGTGCTGCGGGCCAAGTGGTTCCTTCGTGGCGTGCGGTCGACGATCAATTCGAGATCTTCGTCCAGACCACGGGCCTCGATGCCGTCGATGCGCAGATCGTCGCGCCCGGTGGCTTCGATGATGGCCGGGGCCAGGTGGGTCACGAGCACCATGGACGTGTCCGGATGCGCCTCGGCCGCGAGCAGCATGCCTGCGATGATGCGAGCACCTGCACCCGGTTCGGTGATCGCTTCCAATTCGTCGGCGAGGATGAGTTTCGACGTGGGGTCGCTGACGACCTCGGCGAGGTCGAACAGCGTCTGTTCAAGCGCTCCAGCCGATTGGGTGCCGCCGGCCTTGGCGAGGACCTGCAGGTGCTTGACTCGGCCTACGCGAGCTTCGGCCGCCGGCACGGGCAAGCCCATGTGCGCAAGGATGCAGGTGAAGCCCAGCAGTTCGAGCAAGGTGGTCTTCCCACCGCTGTTCGCGCCGGTCAACAGGGCCACTGTTTGTTGGTCGCCTTTGTCGGCTGAGCGGCCGACGCCGTAGGTCACCGGGTCCGGTTCGATGCCGAGCAGCGGATGCCGTCCTTCGACGACGACCAAGCCGTGTTCGACCATCGTGGGGCGCACGCAGCGGTGCTCCTCGGACCAGCGGGCCACGGACAGCCATTGGTCGAGTTCGATCATCGCTTCGATGGCCTCTCCACACACCACACGAAGCGGGGCGAGTGCACCAGAAAGCCGCAGCAGTTCAGCCGCTTCGTCCGCGGCAATGCGACGCTCCAGGTCTTCGACGAGCAGATCGACTTCCTTTCGATCAACCTTCAGCGGCCAGCCGTCCTTGAACAGCCGTTGAGGCATGCGCAACCCTGTGCCGTTGAGGAATTCGGACAAAGCGGCGTTGGCCTCCTCAATGGCCGATTCAATGGCTTCCATGGTGGCCGCGCGGAGGCGGCGCTGCAAGCCAGCGCCGTTGGCCAGTGCATCGAGCATGTCCGCGCCGGTCAGCGCGAGTTGAGCTTCAGCCATCGCTTCCTCGACGCGTTCGCGAACCTGCTTCTCCAAGCCTTTGATCGTCGGCCACAAGCGGTCGGCCACGTCGTGGAGCAGGTCCGGGTTGCCGTCGTCACCCACGTCGTGAAGCAGATCCTCAAGATCTGCGAGGTCGGACATCATTGGAGCAAGGCGTTGAAGCACCACATCGGCTTCCTTGACCGCGCTGAGCGTCGGCCATCGCTGCACAAGGTCCGCAACCAAGCCGAGCAAGGTGCTGTTCGTGCGGAACCATGCGAGGGTCGCCTCGGGCAGGGCCATGGCGTCCACGGCGTCTTCTGGCAACACAAGCCATCCTTCGGGAGCGTCGAGCGGGGCTCCTTCGCCGATCCAACTGACCTGCTTGAAGACGCGGTAATCACGCCAGGTCTCGTCAGGGCCGGGCGTAAGCACACGGCACTGCTTGGCCAGTTCGGGTCGGTCTTGCAGGGTCACGACCACGCGGTCATGACGTCCCGTTGGGCTGCGTGGACGTGCGAGGCCCTTCCACGCTTCAGCGAGGTCAGCCACGGCGCCAGAGGCCACCAGCGCGCGGGCTGCGTCCACGGTGGCCCACCGAGACTCTGGTTCCTGAATCGGCGTCAGCAAGGCGAGGCGCTCGCGCGAAGCGGCGCACGCGGCATGCTGGCGCATGGCTTCGATGAGTTGGGCGTGCAACTTCTCCGCTTCACGGGTCGCTAGGAAGCCGCCGTCGTCGCCGCTGGC
>QQSJ01000034.1:5509-17049 GCA_003602635.1 Candidatus Poseidoniales archaeon | reverse complement strand
GCGCGAGGTTGTTATGGGTTTGGTGCCTAGGAGGCACAGAACGAACGCCTGCGCCCCAAATCCAGAACGCCGCAACCGTGCGCTTCATATACGGGTTGACGGACGGCGGAATGACTTCGGTCGCTCCTTCCAGAGGCCCTGCCTGTGACGGACGGAACCGGTTCCCGGCCCGTGGAGTGACCCGGGGGGGAACGTGCGATGTACAAAATCGTCAGCAAAGAGGACACCATCCGTATTCCTGCGGAATACATGCGCCGAGGCGCATCGCTCCACCAGCACATTGACCGCTTGGCCATGACGGCCTTCGAAGGTCGGTTTGACGAGCAAAACCGCTTCGTCTTGGTGACCTCGAACCACGAGGCACTCGGTCGCGGTCGAATCATTCACGGCGACGGTGCCGTCTACCAGAAGGTGAAATTTGACGCCGTCGTGTTCTGCATGGAAGACTACGAAGTTGTCGAAGGGGCCGTCTCTGAAATCAACGAATTCGGTGCATTCATCCGCATCGGCCCAATGGAAGCGTTGCTCCACAAGTCGCAGATCATGGAAGACATGGTCGACGTGAACGTTGGTGCAGGCATCATTGAAGGCCGCTCTGGCGGAAAGCGCCTCGCCGTGGGTTCCCACGTGCGCGCCCGAATTGTGTCCCTTTCCCCGGACACCACAGACCCCCGCCGGTCCAAGATTGGTTTGACGTGCAAGCAGCCCGGCCTTGGCAGCCAAGCTTGGGAGAAGGAGAACTGAGGTGATCCCATGCCAGCACAACCCTTTGCTTGCGGCGAATGCCACATGATTCTGGCCGACAAGGTCGACCAATGCCCCCGATGCCCCACCGCCCGTGTCTCCACGGACTGGCAAGGTTTCGTCATCATCATGCAACCTGAGCGCTCCGAAATTGCGAAGCGCTTGCAGGTCAGCCAACCCGGGCAGTATGCCCTGAAGGTGAACATCTACTGAGGAGTGATCGTCATGGAAATCGTCAACCGAATTGAAAACAAACTTCTCCAACGCGTCGAAATTGACTTCCAGTGGAAGCACTCCAAGCAATCCACCCCGTCTCGACAGGCCGTCATCGAAATGGTCCGTGGACTCGAGCCCGGCGCCAATCCCAACCTCGTGGTCATCAAGAACTGCAACACGCGGTTCGGCATGGCCATGACCACCGGTCGCGCCTACGTGTACGCTTCAGAAGAAGCGATGTCCGTTGAGCCGGCCTACATCCACAAGCGGCATGAGGCCTTGCACGGCGGGGCCAGCGATGCTGACGACAGCGAAGGCGGTGAGGCCTGATGGGCGACAAGTGGCAGAAGGCCAAGGTCTCCAAGTTCGTCGTCGGAGAAAATGGACTTGAGATCAAGGGCGAATACTGCCCTGAGCCTCAGTGCGGTCCAGGCATCTTCCTCGCCGTTCACGGCAACCGCAAGTCCTGCGGTCGCTGCGGTTACACCGTCAAGAACGACGAGTGATCACGCATCAAAGGCGCTCCAAGCGCCGTTGTTGTCGAGCACCGACACCGAGGTTTCCGTGGCATAAACGGCGACGTCAACGTTGTCTCGATTCGTGCGCTTGAACCCACTTGCGCCCAACAGAACACGTTCTCGCCAGCCTGCAATCAGCCACGCTTCGTCCTTCGTCGACCAGAGCACGTGGCCAGGAGGGCCGCTGAGCCGAGCCCGCATGAGGACTTCTTCACCGTTGGTCCAGAGCGCTTCGTGGTCCTCGGTCAACACAAGACGGCCCTTGGGGCCGTAGGCGACGTCTCGAACGGGTTGCGTGGTCGGTGAGCGTCCCAGCAGCACGGGAGGGAGGCCTTCGAACGACACGCGATGATGAGAGCCGTCTCGAAGGGTGATGAGCACCGCGCCGTCTTCGCTGCGCATGCTGACCAAACTGCCACCCAGAGCATCGACCGGTTTTGGGAGCGTGGTTCGCTCGATTTCACGACCCTCGGCATCGATCAAATAGAGGGCATCTGGATGGAGCGCGAGCACCACATGCCCCTCATGCTCAATCAGCCCCAGCGGTTCTGCATCCAGCGCGTGGGACCACGCATGCCCTGCGGGATGCATGGCTTCGGGTTCTCCCCTCCTGACGGAGGCTTTGGTTGGCCCCGAAGCCAAGGCGTCGATGTCGAGTGCCGCAAAGCGCGCCATGCGGAGTTCATGGTCAATCCATGTGCCGAGCAGGCGTTTTCCGATCACGATGCCGTGGGACATGGTCATTGGAAATGGGCAGACGTGTTGACCGACGTGTTGACCGTTGACGTCCATGTTGACCAGTTCACCGTCCCTTCCGACCAGGAGGGTGCCACCGTCATGTGGAAGAATCCACGCCGGGGGGAAAGGGCAGGGTTCCACGGCTCAGGGTTTCGCCCCTCGCTCATGGACCTTCGCCACAAGGCACACCAAGGTGATGCGCTTCGGGGAAAGTATGAGCGAGGTCGTTTTGCTTGTGGCCTGTGAAGGCGATGAAGCCTCGACGTGCATGGCTCAAGCCTTGCTTGGACGCCAAGAATTCGAACCCAGTAGGCCGGTCGAGGGTGCACCTTCCTTCGCCAAGGGGCGCGTCCGCCTTTGGTTTCGGCCTGGCTTCCATCTTGATCAAGACGACCTCGACGAACGCTGGCAAACCAGCACGGGAGAGCGGGTCCAAGACGTGCTCTTTTTGTCAAAACACGCTGCGGCAAGCGGTCGTCCATGCTTGACGGTTCATCCCGTCGGTGTGCCCCATCTCGCCCCTGACGAAACACCGCCCTACGGAGGACGATCCGGTACGGCTCCACCACCGTCGCCACGGCTCGCCAAAATTTGGAGGGGTCTTCTCCACCATGCCGACGATCCACGCATCCCTGAATTCGAGGTCAGCCTCGAAGTGACGCACCATGGTCCATCGCAAAAGGCGCCTGCGGCCTTCCTTGAGGTGGGCTCTACCGCCGCCACATGGGGGCATGAAGGGGCTGCTGATGTGTGGGCGGACGTGATCCTCGCGCTCCTCAAAGAGGAGCTAAAGGGCGGTTCAGCCGCCCCCGAATCCTCGCAGGTCCCCGTGTTGGTCACCTTCGGTGGCGGCCATTATGCTCCACGTGCCAACCAAATGGGCGCCTTGGAAGGGGCTCTCCTTGGGCACATGTTGGCGAACCACTCCTTGCCGTTCAAGCGCGATGAGGACGGAACGGTGTTCGGTTCTTGGTCTCAAGCGGTCGACGTCGCGCTGGACGCAAGCCGTGCGGCACATCCCACACGGGACCTTGTGGTCAGCCTTGACCGCAAATCGTTCCGCGGCTGGGAACGGAGTGCTTTGTTTGATCATCTGGAGAATCGCAACGTCCGCGTGATCGACACGGCCACCCACCGAACGATGCTCGACGGTTCGTGAGCCCCGAGGAAGCGTCAAGAAGCGTCGGCTCAACCGCACCACATGGCGAAAGCAGGCCCCATCTCTCGGGCCATTGTCGCCATGACGGGCGTCATGCCGCGCTGGTTTGTGCGCTACATTTCACGCCGTTACGTCGCAGGACCGTCGTTGGACGACGCCGTCCGTGTGATGCAACGCCTGACCGACCAAGGCGCATGTTTCACCGTGGACGTGCTCGGTGAAGAGATCACGTCGATGGAGGAGGCCACCTTCTTCCTCGAAGAATACCGTCGTGTCATGGCTCAAATCCTTGAACACGGATTCGACGCGAACCTTTCCATCAAACCAACCGCGTTTGGACTCTTGATCGACGAGCAGGCGGGATTGGACAACATGCGCAGCCTCGTCTCCGAGGCAGCAGAGCACGACATGTTCGTCCGCCTCGACATGGAAGACCACAGGGTGACAGACGCCACCATCGAGGCTGTTTTGACGCTGCATGCAGAAGGCTTGGTGAACGTGGGGACGGTGCTTCAGGGCCGATTGCATCGCACCTTGGACGACATCGACCGAATGGCCGACGTCCTCGGAGTGGCCGCCGACCATCGCATCTGCAAGGGGATTTACTTGGAGCCCGAGGCCATCGCCCATACGTCGCGAAAGGACATCACCGACGCGACCGTGGCCAGCGTCATTCGGAGCCTTGAACGAGGGGCCTACGTCGGCATCGCCTCGCACGATGACGCGGTCATCAACGCTTCATTGGCTGCCTTGACGGAGCGTGGTTGGGCGCCAGAAAGCGACGACGACCCGCGTGACCCCTCGCCTCCAAACCGGACCGGAAAAGGTCCCGGATACGAATTCCAAATGCTGCTCGGTGTTCGAGGGCCTCTTCGTCGTGGTCTTCGACAACAGGGCCATCGGACACGTGTGTACATCCCGTACGGTGAGAAATGGTACGAATACAGCATTCGACGGTTGAAGGAGAATCCAACCGTTGGCACGCAGGTTGCGAAAGCCTTCCTGATGCCCTGGACCAACAGGCCGTGATCAGCGTCGGCCACGGCGCTTGCCTTGCTCTTCGTTGGGCTTTGGCACCGTCGGGTTTGGATTGAATCCAAGCCGCCCCTCTTTCCACGCTTGACGACGTTCTCGGCCGCTCATCGGGCGCGTGGGTTCTGGTGCAGGCGGCTGATGGAGGTACATGCGAACGATACGGTTGGCTTGGACCGTGCCGCGAAGGGTGCGCCCCCTTCCGGTGTGAATCGCACGCAGGATCCACGTGCGACCTCCGTGCTCGATCATCGTTCCAGCGCTGAAGTTGGTGTCTGGAGCACAGACCATGTGATCCGGTTTCGAGCGCTCGCCAATGGTCAGCGTCAGGCGGACACGAATGAGGTCCTCACGAAGCGCCACCACGCGACGGATGCGCTCGGCTTCTCCTGATGTGATGCTGTGGCCATTTGGGTCCTCGAGGTGGGTGACACGCCACAACATGCCACCGTCCTCAAAGACGTCGTCAAGGTCCAACACCTCATCCGCATCGAGCTCCAAGGAGACCATTTGGCTGTCTGGTCCGTCGGTGAGCATGAAGGGAATCTCGACGGCCCTCGGAGGTCGAAGGTGGACGGTGTAGACGTGGCTGCACCCTTGACAGCGCACGCGATGATCGTGACCGTTGCCTTTTGGTTTCGAAGCCAGGATGTCATGTCCTTCGAATTCCGCGCACGACGGACAGACCATCGCGTTGTGGAGGACCTCTTCCTCCTCCTCGAGGAGGTCCACCTCTTCGTCCATGTTCCCGGCCTCTGCCCGCGCGGTTTCAACCCATCGGACGGAGGCTAGGGTTCAAGCCGTCCTCCCCGGACCGACAGACATGGCCAGCGACGCACCCGCTCCCACGCCGAAAGAAGCGTTCAGGGCGGCGCTTGGCGCACGCCAAGACCTCGGTCGGGACGCTCCTGAGGTGGCGGCGAACATCGCCGTACAGATGGGTCACATGGGATTGGACGTCCCCACGGTTTCCATGGTGCGCCGCCTTCGTGACATCGTGATCACCCTCCAACCCCGCAAGATGGCAGAGATCGGGGCGGCCATCGGTCACACGACCTCGTGGCTCCTCGATGCTTGGAGCCGGGATGACGTGAACGCACCCCAGTACGTTGACGTGATGGAACAAGGCAACCGCTTCGCGGTCATTCTTGATCGAGTCATCAAGCGGTACAGCATGGAGGACGTCGCCCGTGTTGTGGTGGGGGACGTCGAGGAACATGCCCCCCAAACCCGCGCGTGGCGGCTGGCCAATCTTGCGAGCCAAGACCGACCGCCCACCCTCATGGATGGACTGGACGTGGCGTTGTTGCGTTGCGGCTTGGAAGAACTCGGAGAGCGCGCGACAGCGTGCTTGGACCTGTTGAGGAAAGGCGGTGTTCTCCTCATGCTGGAGCCGGCGGTACCCGGCGACAACATCGACGACAGCACGGAAGAAGGGGCCGCCATCATCGCAGGATTCAACGCATGGATCGCCTTTGTGCACCGTTGTTCTGAAGAGCATGACGTGGCGTTCGTTCCGGTGCACGGCGGCACGATTGTCGCTGTGCGAACCTTGTCCTGATTCAGACGTAGGCGTCCAGCAAGCGGTCGAATTGGACGATGCCGTACCCATACGCGTCGTCATGGCCGTCTTGTCCAGGTTGGGGTCGAGCGGTGTTCATGAGGTTCGTTTTGACGTCCTCGATGGTCTGTTCCGCGCTGTTGTTCACGTCTCCGCTGCGAAGGTCAGGTCGCGCTTCCAACAGATGAGCAAGCGCGGCCGTGACGTAGACGGTTGCAGCACTTGTGCCGTTGACCAAGCTCCAACTGTTGGTCTCTGCACTGACCACAGCAACGCCAGACCCAGGGGCCATCACTTCGGGTTTTTTGTCGGGGTCTTGACGGGGCAGCAAGATGGGGAGTGGAAGCAGCCTTCCGTTGTTGTCGCCGACGGATGAACCCTCCCAATGGGCGCCGTCCATGTGGACGCCACCCACCGAAATCACGAGGTCCACAGAACCCGGGCTGGCCACGTCGCCGTCGTCCCCGCTCCCCCCGTCGTTTCCTGCTGCAGCCACGATGAAAATGCCCTGAGCCAGCGCTCGTTCCACCGCTGCTTCACTCGCTCGTCCTCCGCCGGGCAAGAACGAGAGCGCCCCGGGCGCTCCTCCCAGCGAGAGAGAAATGATGTGGCTGCCCTCTTCGATGCACCAGTCAATGGCGTCAGACAGGTCCTGGTCATCGCCTTCGCCAGAGGAACTCAAGGCTTTGGCCACGTGCAACGAAACGTCTGGAGCCAGCCCAGTGAGGCCGCCTTTGGCGACCAAGAGGCCGGCCATGGACGTTCCATGGCCATGGTCGTCGTACGGGGAGGTTGCGTTGCCAACGAAATCCCGCCAGCCTGCCACGGTCAAGTGGTCCATGTCCCGGTGAAGAACATCGATGCCTGAGTCGACGATACAGACCGCGACACCCGATCCTGTGTACTCCCCATCCGCCCCAACAAGGGTCATGGCGTCGATTTCAGCATCGAGGGCGACACGGGTCGGTTGGATGAGTGGGTTGGATTCAGGATAGAGGAACATCACGGTGAGCGCTCCGGCCGTCAACACGGCCAAGACCACAAAGAACGCCGTCAAGGCCATTGGAAGTTCCCGCATGGTCTCGGTTGCGACCGGACGTGGAGGGAGTTCTGGGATTGAATCCATGGTCCGTCCTCATGCAGCGTTGAACGCGTTGACGGCCTCTGAGAACACGTCGACGAACCTTCGTGCATCCTCCTCTGAGGTGTAGAAGTAGGCGCTCGCTCTCAGCGAATCACCTGGGACGTCTCGGTCCTCAAACCAAGAGTGAACGCAGTGGCGTCCAGAGCGTACCATGACGCCAGCGGCCTCGTCCAAAAGAATGGCCAAATCATGCGACGGCAGGTGTTCTGCGAGCAGGATGGAACAAATTCCGCCCCGCTTGTTGGCGTCTGCAGGACCGATGATCTCCACGCCGTCAAGGTCACGAATGCCCTCGCTCATGATTTGATTGATGCGAATTTCGTGGTCATGCACGTCGTTCAGGTTCAGTTCGGACAGGTAGCCCAAAGCCGCCTCCGTACCCGCGATGCCAGCGTAATGCCCGAGTCCAGCCTCAAACCGTGCGGGAGGGGCAGCCCATTCCACGCCTTCGTAGGTCGTGGTCGCGACGGTGTGGCCTCCGGTCAACACAGGTTGCATCGTTTCGAGCAAGTCCATGCGCCCCCACAAGGCACCCATTCCAGATGGCCCCATCATCTTGTGAATGGAACAGGCAAAGAAATCCGCACCGAGGTCTTCGACATCAATCGGCATGTGAGGAGCAGATTGTGCACCGTCCACGCAAACCAGAGCGCCGTGGTCGTGAGCGATCTTCGCGATGTCTTTGACGGGGGCGGTGACGCCGTCCAAGTTGCTGACGTGGCCGACGGCCACCATCTTCAATCGGTCGCCAAGGTCAGCGCACGTCGCTTCAAACCCCTCGAGGTCGAAGGTGTTCTCCTCGGTGGACGGCAGGACGCGGTGATCGACGCCGTGAAGACGCTCAAGTTCAAGCCAAGGGACGAGGTTTGAGTTGTGCTCTTTGTCCGTGGTCAGGACGACATCTCCCTTGTTCCATGACAGGCCTTGAGCGACTTGATTGAGGGCGTGCGTGGCGTTCTTGACGAACGCGACTTCGTTGGTGTCCTTGGCACCGAGTTGCTGAGCCATCAGGCGCCGTGATGCGGCGATGGTTTGGGAGACGGAGGTGCCGAGCCGGTGAACGGATCGACCACCACATGCGGGTCTCATCGTGTAGTACTCGTTGACCGCATCGATGACCGCATCAGGTTTGAGGGTCACACAGGCGTTGTCGAGGTACGCAGGCGCTCCTTCGTCCCTCAACAAAGGGAAGTCTTCCCGTCGATGCTGCATCTTCACCACGCCTCCTTGCTCACCAAGTAATCGTTCACGGTGGTGTTGAGTCCACACGAGACGCAGGTCAATCGACTGGGCGTCGGACTTGAGCACACCTCACACGTTCCGTCGAGTTTACCCCACCCGTCGCAGTCTGAGCTCATGCAGCGGACGAAGACAAGGCCGTCACGACGCTCGAGGTCCTCGCTGGCTGCCCCGCATGAAGGACAAGCAAGGTCACCTTCAACGAGTTCCGCCTCTTCCGACTCGTCAGCATCAGCAAGGTGGGCTGCTCTGCTTCGGACCTTGGCATGTTGTCCGAGCATGCGCTGAGGGAACCACGCCGTGACCAGCATTCCTCCGATGACCAAGGGCGCAGTGAGCACGTGGAGGGTCAAGGTGCCCCAGCGGTCCGCGAAGCGGTCTGCAACGAAATGGGCGCCGCTCCAGGCGTTGACGATGACCACGAGGATCCAGCACGCAAACAACGCCGTCCATCCGTACAACGAATGTTCGTCCATTTCCTCGGTCATTCGCCGGACGTCTTCGTGGAGGTGATTTTCCTCAACATGCAAATCACGCGTTTCCCTGACGGCCGTTCTCATCATGTGCAACAGGAACAGCGCCACGATCGAGATCAGGGCACCCGTTGACAATTGAGACAGCGTCGCTTCCATCGGGAAGTTTGGGTTTTCAACGTGGAACAGGAGTTGAGCGAAGAACAGCATCCCCCAACTGGCGAACATGGTCAGGGCATGCACACGCATGACTGGATAGGTGGTCCACAGACGGACGACGAACCAAATCCAACCGGCCAGAGCGGCAAGGGTTTGGACGTAGGCGGCCCCCGAAACGGTGGTGATTCCCGCCGTCTTTGGGTCACCGCCGCTGAAGACTTCCCCACTCATGCTTCCAAGAAGGAAGGCCGCCAAGCCAATGGCCAGCGTGATGGCGCCTTCGCGTCGATCTGATGGTTGAATCAACATGGCGATGAAGGTCCATTCACGACGAACCCGGTCAATCGGTTCCGTCAAGGGTCCCATCGGGGGCGTAGGGCGCCGAAGGCTCACGTCGGAAAGCCGCAGGCGCTCGTCCGGAGAAGGGCTCTCCTCACGCTCAGCCGCCTCGGCCATGGTGCGTCCTTGGGCATGGCCCTTTGAGGCCTTTCCTCTGATGGTCATGGGGGAGAGTGAGCGTTAAACGGGGGTGGCCGCTCGGCGGGTTGAGCCGAGATCGCATAGCCTGGTAGTGCGCGCGACTGGAAATCGCGTGGGNCCGTCCCTCGGGAGTTCAAATCTCCCTCTCGGCGCCACTTACGACCAGACGTCGATCTGGTCTTGGCACCCATCGACCCACGATGCGCCGTCTGTGTAAGGTGCTTCGACCACTTCAAGCGGTGCAGCGGGCGTCCCATCTGACCATTCACCCATGGGGGTGAGAAGTTCATGATCGAGCAGGTGCGCAGCGGCAAATCCGGCGGTTGTGGTGTCTCCCCGTTGGGTGGCCACGAGCCATTCTGCATGGGCGTCAACCCTACGGTAGAATCCATGGTCAGCCAAGGTGTCATGCACCGGCGTCGAGGCCAGATAATGCGAGGCGATGAGCGGTGGGAAACCATGCCGGTCGCTTGGAATTTGGAGCAACACCACGTCCTCAACGTTGGCTTCAGACGACCATCGGATGGCATGCCCAACGCCGTGGCATGGGTCGACGCTGGTGTCGTCTTCAGACAAGGCCACGTGGACCAACGTGGCGTCGGGCCGGTCGGTGAGCGAGCCGTAGACGTCAGGGTCACTTGCGTGGGTGTAAGGCTGCTCAAGATCAACGGCAAGCGCCTCTGTGGCCCATCCGCGATCAAGCGCTGAAGCGGCGACCATCATCGCCATCCCTGCCCCGAGGCTATGGCCTCCGAGATAGAGGGCCGATGGATCAACGACGGCGCCCATCAACCACCCTTCTGAATCCGATGCATTGGAGAGGAGAAGTTCAGCCTCCAGCGTGGCGAACATCGAGGACATGGCGTCCATACGAAGCGCATGTTGTGGGTGATTGGATTGCCCGCCTGAAACGATTGGCTCCTCCTGACCTGGAACCGCAAGGTACGAGGGGTACGCGACGTGAACGACCACCATTCCTTTCGCGGCAAGGTGCACCGTCCAATCGGTGTAGTCTGAGGGTGACGGGGCGCCGTACCCATGGAACACCAAACCGAGGGGCACGCGCAGGCCGGGAGGTTCCACGGTGTACACCGGCCAGGTCACCGTAAGCAAGGTGACCTCCTCGACCTGCTCATCCACGAGGAGGTCTTCGACGTGGTCCGGCAAGGCGTAGGTGAGCGTGGTGGTTTCAGTAAGGAAGGGGCCAGGGGAGGCTCCGTAGCCTTGCGTGGGCGAAGGCGGAGGGGTTGGAAGCAGTTCCATCGCGGCTGGGAGGGCGGGGGTGATGACCATCAAGGCCGCAAGACCGAGCGCGCCTGCGGCCGTTCGTACCGCTCGGGAT
Source organism: Candidatus Poseidoniales archaeon (assembly GCA_003602635.1). Taxonomy (GTDB): domain Archaea; phylum Thermoplasmatota; class Poseidoniia; order Poseidoniales; family Poseidoniaceae; genus MGIIa-L3. The sequence continues at coordinate 6,244 of QQSJ01000034.1, read as the reverse complement.
GTCTCCTCATCAAAGGCCCAAATGGCGCTGGAAGGAATCAGGCCAATCGCCATCGCTGCAGGGGCGAGGATGAACGCACCTCGGTAAAAGGCCCAATCAAGCAAGTAATGGGTTCCTACCAAGGTCAGGCACCAACCGGCAAGGGCGATGCTGAACAGGCGAACAAAGGTGTGGCCATGGCCCGAAACCTTCCGTTCACCGACCACAAGGGCAAGCGCCAAACCGATGGCGAGGACCAACCAACCTGCTTGATCCCTCAGCAAGAAATCCAACCACAAAGCCCGAAGGGCAGAGGGCCAAAACGCGTCCGCAGGGGGCTCCCCGTTCGCCAACCTCACGCCGATTGGGACAAGTTCGATTGCCATGCCCGCAAGGGCGGCTCCTGCCAAAGCCCACGGGGTCGATGCACCCCGGCTTGGTTTCGGCACGGCGTCTTCCACGTTCCGCGCTCCCTTGATTGGAATTTCAACCCATGTTTCGGAAGTTCCTCCTCCGCGAAGCGGTTATATCCACCCTTCAGGTGGGCCGAATCACGCCACCGTGGCTTAGCGGTATAGCACCTCATTGGTAATGAGGAGGTCGCGAGTTCGATTCTCGCCGGTGGCTCCTTCCTCGCGAATCCGCCTTCTCTTCATCTTGGACCGTCAATCATTAAGGTGTGATTTTTGGAAAGTGCGTATTGGAAGGGGCGACTCTTCCAGATGGGATGCACGATGAACGAGCGCGAGCAAGGCA
>QQSJ01000034.1:0-5486 GCA_003602635.1 Candidatus Poseidoniales archaeon | reverse complement strand
GAACTGCAAACGCAGGTGGAGGACCTCAAGGCCCTCGTGAACACCTTGCTGAGCGTGATCTGTGAGGAACCCGATGGGCAACACTCCGGTGCAGCGCCAACCCTTGCAGGCGGCCCCGCCACGTCCTATTGCATGTGAGGCTCAGCCTTTCACGACCACGCGTGGCGAGAGTTTCGCGACGCGTCGCGCCAAACCAGCCTCTTCGGTGGCGTCCACGACGTCGTCAACGGGCTTGTAGGCCTCAGGAGCCTCTTCGGCCAACCCTCGCTCTGTTCCGTGCTTGAGGTGAACGCCAGACGCGCTCAAGTCGGCCATCAGCGCCGTGACGTCAACTTGTGCTCGAGCTGCGGCCCGTGAGAGTCGCCGTCCCGCGCCGTGGCAGGACGAGCCAAAGGCGTCGTTCATGCCTTGCTTCGGTCCAGCAAGCAACCAGGAGCCCGTACCCATGTCACCAGGAACCAACACCGGTTGGCCTGTGGCCTTGTGTTCAGGGCACAAGCCCTCGTGGGTTCCGGGAAAGGCGCGCGTGGCTCCCTTTCGGTGCACGCTGCAGGTGCACCGCTTTCCATCGATGATGTGTTCCTCGTCCTTGGCGATGTTGTGGGCCACGTCGTAGACCGTCGACCATTCGACGCTGGTCCGGGTGTGGGCCTCGAGGGCCGTGATCAAGCGCTGAGCCAACACAGCACGGTTGGCAAAAGCATAGTTGGCTGCCGCCCCCATCGCACCGAGGTAGGCCTCAGCCTCCGGCGCATGCCGTGGAGCTGCGGCGAGTTGCCGGTCAGGAATCCACCAATCGAAGCCTTCGTGGCGCCAGCCTCCGTCGTCGGACTTGAACTGGCGTTCCAACTGGCGAACGTGGTCGGTGCACACCTGATGGCCCAAGCCTCGGCTCCCCGAGTGAATCATGGCCACAAGTTGCCCTTCGTGGAGCCCCCACGCCTCGGCGGCCTCCACGTCCACGACTTCCTCAACGGCTTGCAGTTCAGCGAAATGGTTGCCGCTGCCCAAGGTCCCCAAACTCGTCACGCCTCGTTCTAAAGCGCGCGATGAGACGCCATCGACGTCGGCGTCCAAGCGTCCTTTGGATTCGAGCAACGCGACATCGTCAACGGCTCCGAGTCCCAGGTCTGCCGCCGCGGCCGCACCTTCCTCCAAGACGTTCATCAAATCACGGGACGTGAGGTCCACTCCTCCCTTTCCAGAGGTCCCGGATGGAATCCGTCCACCGAGTCGGCGAGCGAATTTCGCCGGGTCGGGAAGGTCATCGGCGTCCATGTCAAAGGCGAGCATGCGAACACCGCAGTTGATGTCAAAGCCAACCGCGCCGGGGCTGACGGCACCACCAAGATCGCCTGCGTCGTGGTCCGTCGCGAGCACTCCCCCGATCGGCAGGCCGTAGCCAAAATGGTGGTCGGCCATTGCCCACACGCGGCCAACTGCGCCGGGAAGCGATGCCGCGTTCACCAGTTGCTCTGGGGCCCGTTCGTCCCCACTCAGCACCGTTTGGAGGTCAGAACCGACGATGGCCGCGTCCGTGACCATACGTCCATGCTTCTTGATGCCGACCACGCTTGGGCCCAAAGGCTCCACGTGATTGCGCCAGTCGGGCATAAGTGGTGGTCTGCACTCGATGACTTCACGGTTTGGACGGGAGAGCCTTCAAGGGGCGGTGTCTTGACCCAACCATCGGGGAGTGGAGATGGACGGTCTCAAGTTCCAGACGCTCATCGATCGTGGCTACGACCGACGAACGTGCGAGGTCAGCGGCTTGCCGTATTGGACCTGCGATCCGGAGCGCACCACAAGCGGTGACACCGATCAGGACCCTTACACCTTCATCGGGAACCCGATCATCCCTGGTTTTGAGGAGCGAGGCCACGCCCTGAAAGAACGGATGAGGGAAGCCTTCCTTGGCGCGTTCGAAGCCTCAGATCACATCCGTGTCGACCCTTACCCTGTGCTCGCACGATGGCGAGACGACATTCACCTGACCATCGCCTCCATCGCCGATTTTCAGCCACACGTGACCAGCGGGTTGGCCGAACCTCCTGCCAACCCTCTGACCATTTCTCAACCCTGCATCCGCCTTACTGACGTGGACGCTGTGGGTCGTTCTGGACGTCACCTCACGACCTTTGAGATGATGGCCCATCACGTGTTCAATCGACCCGATGACGGCGTGATGCACTACTGGATCGAGACCTGCGTTGACCTCTGCCATCGCTTGTTGACCGAGACCTTTGGCATTCATCCCAACGAAGTCACCTACGTCGAGAACCCTTGGAGCGGTGGCGGGAACGCCGGCGCAGCCGTGGAAGTCATCGTCGGTGGGCTCGAACTTGCCACGCTGGTGTTCATGGATCTCGAAGAGCACCCTGAAGGAGACGTTGAGATCAAAGGGCTTCGCTACCGCACCATGCCTCTCCAAATCATCGACACAGGCTACGGTTTGGAACGCTTCTGTTGGGCTGCTGCAGGCACGCCAACGATCTACGAAGCCATCTACCCGGAATCCGTTGCTTGGCTCAAAGATTTGGCGAAGTTTGAGGCGGTCGCAGCGGCCCACAAAGGGGTCGACGTCGAACGTTTGCTCGGGGAACTGAGTCGCCTCAACGGGATCATGAACATCGAAGCAGGTGTGGACGCCGAAGCGCTTCAGGCCACCTTGATTCAGCGTCTTGGTGAAGCCGGTGTGGACGTGGACGTCGCGGTGCTCTCGGCCGTTACAGAGCCACTGGCCCGCATCTATGCCATACCCGATCACCTGCATGCCTTGGCCCACATGCTCGGGGACGGATTGGTTCCTTCCAACGCCAAGGACGGCTACCTGGCCAGGATGCTGGCTCGTCGCGTGCTCCGCTTGTCGAGTGAACTCGACCTTGGTGTGTCCTTGGCCGACTTGATGGCCCACCACTTGGACCACCACCTTCCTGACCGGAAAATGAAGCAAACGCGCGAGGGCTTGCTCCACATTCTGGACCTTGAGGAGGCCCGTTTCAACGAGATGATGCGCAAGTCCGACCGCCTTGTTCGAAAGGCGCTTGAAGCCACGCCCAAGGACGCCACAGCGGTTCACGACGATCTGCTGTTTGAGCTTGCAGACGTCCACGGCCTCCAGCCCGACGTCGTGGTCGGCGTTGGGAAAGAAGCCGGATGGAACGACCTCGTCCTCCGTGCGGGCTTCGCCGCTGAAATGGCGGAACGTCACGCTCGGTTGGCGAAGGAAGCCGCCTCGTCCACCAAGGATGCCAAGACGGTCGATGCGCTGCCTGACCTCCCTGGGACGGCCCTGCTGTACTACGATGACGTGCACATGACCGAGATGGAAGCCAGCGTCCTGGCGTGCCGTCCGCTGTTGAACGACCATGTCGAGGGAGCGACCCACGCCGTGGTGCTCGACAAGACGTGTTTCTACCCTGAAGGCGGTGGCCAAGAAGGCGACCAAGGCCGCTTGTCCACCGAAGCCAACGACCGTCGTGTCCTCGACACCAAAAAGCAAGGCGACCATGTGTTGCACTTGGTCGACGGCCCGATGGAAGTGGGCGACCTTGTGCAAGGGTCGCTCGACGTCGCTCGACGTCAGCAGTTGATGGATCACCACACGGCCGTCCACATCGTTGGCGGTGCAGCGCGACGTATTCTCGGCCCTCACATTTTCCAAGCCGGCGCCAACAAATCCGTGGACAGCGCCAGGCTTGACATCACCCATCACACGCGGTTGCATCGCGAGGACCTTGACGCCATCGAGCGTCTGGCCAACGACGTGCTGACGCAAGTTCAACGGACTGAAAAGACCGAGCTGGATCGAAAGGACGCCGACCGCAAACACGGGTTCGACCTCTACCAAGGCGGCGCACCCAAAGGGGCATCCGTGCGCATTCTCCGAATCGCAGACCACGACATTCAGGCCTGCGGTGGGACACACCACGACGAACCCGGCAAGATCGGTTCCATCCGAATCGTGCGTTCGTCCGCCGTCCAGGACGGAGTGGAACGCTTGACCGTCGTGGCCGGACAGGCTGCGCTTCGGTACGCTCGACAACAGGACGCCTTGCTTCGGGCCGCCTCCGAGGCGCTGAGCGTCACGCCCGAAGATCTCCCACGTGCCGCAGAGCGCTTCTTCACCGAATGGAAGGATCAACAAAAGCGAATCAAGCGCATGGAACAAGAGATTGCGAAACTTCGTACCAGCGGTGGCGACGGTGGCTCGGCCATGGTCGACGGCGTGCGCGTGATTGTGCAGGAGGTCGACGCCGACCTCAAGCAATTGACCAACATGCTTGGCGTCATGACCCGCGATCCTGAGCAACCTACCGTTGCGGTGCTGGGTTCCCGAGAAGGAGGGGGCAAATTGCTGGTGGCCGTGACCGAGGGGACCGTGGCTGCAGAGCGCTACGATGCCGTGACCGTCCTCCGTGCCATCGCACCTCACATCAAAGGCGGTGGCGGTGGTCGCCCGACCTTCGCACAAGGTGGCGGGTCAAACCCCGATGGCCTTCCCGCCGCGTTGGACGAAGCACGCTCCATGCTTGGGGCTTGATTCAGCGCGCCAGATGCGCCTTGAGGGCTGCTTTGTCAAAGTACGACACGGCCGACTCGCAGGCCTCGACGGCCGGCAACCACACGGCTTCTGCAATTTCGCTGGGTTCCACACGGATGTCCTGTCCCTTGGTCGCGTCGGACGTGTAGGTGAACGACAGGAACGACAAGCCGCGTCGATCGAAGATGCGCTGCGTGACGACTGGGGCGGTTCCATCGAGTGAAATCCGCAGGCCAAACTCTTCGAAGGCTTCACGAACGCACCCGTCGCTCGGGTGTTCGTCGTGGTCAAGGTACCCGCCAGGGAGGGTCAAATGGCCGACGAAGTGGCCTCGAGCGACCCTGCCCATCAGCACATCTCCGGCCTCGTTGACCACGATGACCTTGCTCACCACGCGGTGCAGGCTGCGGTAGACGCTTTCCCTGGCCACAGGGTGGACCGCATTGTCGCTGATGAGGTCGTCTTTCCATGGCCATGAGGCCGGCCATGGCACCTGAGGATAGGCCTTGAGGACCGTGACACCTGAGGTGACGTCGCTGTGGTCCACGTGACGGGGAGCGCCGTGGGTGATGCCCATGGCCTCAACTTCCTGTGGTGTTGGAAATCGGAGGAACGGGGCTGGCGCCAAGCGACCGCGTTCGGCCGCCATGGGTCCATTCCCTTGAGCATCGACAAGCAGCACTTTTCCGTCGTGCTCGAGGTGAACCACGGTGGCAGGGTGGTCCATGTGCCTGCTGTGCACCCTCACCGGCATGAACGATGCGGTCGGTCCAGCGCCACCTTCTTGGGCGGCACCGAGGGTTGAGGTGCATGGGCGTCGAGCAGTTGCACAAGGACCGGTGGGCGAAGACCTACCTCGTCGTCGACGAAGAAGCAGGCGTGGCTTCCTACGTGGACCCTGTTTGGGACACCCTTGAGGACGACCTTGCCCTGCTTGAGGCCT
>QQSJ01000033.1 GCA_003602635.1 Candidatus Poseidoniales archaeon | reverse complement strand
TCGAAATCGTGCAGCGCACCCGTGAGGACCACCGCGTGGTCAACGGGGCGTCCCCTCGCGCATCGCAAGCCCTGTTCAAGACGGGGCGTGCCTCGGCGGCCATCGCCGGGCGCACCTACGTCGTGCCCGACGACATCAAGAGCGTCGCCATGCAGGTCATCAGCCACAGGATCGTCATGAAGCCCGAAGCCAAGATTCGCGGCATCACCGGTGGCCACATCGTTCGGAAGATTCTCTCCGAAGTCCCTGTGCCCGTCGTTCAACCCGTTTGAGCCCAAGCGAGGCCGGGGTTGATAGAGGAGGGCCGAGGTCCTCAACACCGGGAGGAAAGGCATGGACCCATACAAGATGGTCATCGCGGTCGCCAATCAAAAGGGCGGATGTGCGAAGACCACCACTGCGGTCAACCTCGCCGCTGCGCTGGCGCGTGGCCACAAGAAAATGGGACTGCCACCCGCGAAGGTGCTGCTCATCGATTTGGACCCGCAAGGGAACTGCGCCACGTCCTTTGGCATCGAGAAAAAGCGCGTCAAGAAGACGGCTTACGACTTGTTGACCAACGACTTGGGCGAGGAATTGCCGCTGATGGACGAGTACCTCATCGGACCAGAAGACCTCACAGCATCGATGCGTAACGCGTGGATGCTGCGTAACGAGAAAGGGCGTCCTCCTGCGACCCTGACCACCGAGAACCTCTGGCTCCTGCCCAGCGACATTCACCTCTCTGGTGCGGAAATCGAATTGTCACACAAGATCGGCCGAGAAACACGCCTGAAGGAAGCCTTGGCGCCCATCATTGACAACTTCGATTACGTCATCATCGACACCCCTCCTTCGCTTGGCTTGCTCTCCATCAACGCCCTCAGTGCCGCGAACTGGGTGATGGTCCCCGTGCAAGCAGAGTACTACTCCCTCGAAGGATTCAGCATGCTGATGAATTCGGTCAAGATGATTCAGCGTCGAATCAACCGTAACCTGAAGATCTTCGGCGTGGTCATGACCATGGTCGATGCCCGGTCGAAATTGTCCCGCCACGTCTGCGACCAAGTGGCCCTCAGCATCCCGAACAAGTTGTTCAGCACCTCCATTCGCCGCCTGGTCAACGTGGCCGAGGCCCCATGGTCTGGCGCACCCACCGTGTTGCTGAACAAACCGACCTCGTCCGGGGCTGGTGCGGGTTCGTTGGAGTATTGGACCCTCGCACGAGAATTCCATCGCCGTGTCCAAGACATGCGCCGTGAGTTCGGCGTTCGCGACCCCTCGAGGGTTTCGCTTGAAGCCCAAGGCCGCCGCTAAGCGGAAAGGGTCCAGAAATCGCGCTCGAGCGAAGTTCGCCCTCGCGCGGCTTAAGTAGCGCAGAGAGGGCACGACCGAACGGGATGCACGATGACAGCGAAGGGAATGACCTCCGTAAGCGTGAGCTACGAAGTACGAAGACAGTTGAACACCTTACGCTCCTTGGGCGGATACAAGAGCGTGAATGAGGTCCTGCTCGACCTCATTCGCCACCAACGCATGGCGCGCATGGACGGTAGCCTCGAGCTGCTCCGTGAGCGAGCCAAGGCCACGGCCGACGTCGACGTGGACCACCTCGTTGAGCGGTTGAACCTCGCTCCATTCAGGGTGTGAGCACCATGATGAGTTGGAAGCCACCTCAGGTGGCCTTTGAGACCCGTCATCTTGTGGCCGCCCTCTTCGATGCGGAGACCACCGAGGCGAAACTGATGAGCGTCGCCGCGCTTGGCGACGTTGAAATCACCGCAACCCGCAGCGCGTGGAACGGCGTGCTGTGGCTGATCCAAAGCACCGTCAAGGAAGGCGGACGCCCCCTCTATTCAGGGGAGGAATTGGCTCAACTCCGTGCCGACCTGCCCGTGCGCTGGTCCTGATTCGGATCACTTGTTTTGCTCAAGCCACTGGTGCCCGTACCATTTCCATTGGTCCATCGTCCATCCGTTGGGCAAGCCCTCCTCAGGCACAGGCGGCGCTTCACGCTCAGGTTCGTCTGGTACGGCGGCCTCCACAGGTTCCGGTTCTGGGGCGGCCGCGGAGGCATCGTCCGGTGAATCGCTCGGCGAGGGCTCCTCGTCCGATTGAAGCACGACCTGCTCGACCATCGACGTCATTTCAGGCTCCTCGTCAGGCGTTTCCATCGCGGGTTCAATGCTTCCAGGTGCTGCACCATCGTCGCCCCATAGGTCGTCGTCAAGTCCACCCATGGCCGAGAGGCCTGCTTGTCCGCTCAGGGCTTCCTCGTTGGTGGATTCATCAAATTTGAACGCGCCAAAGGACTTCTCCTCCGAGGGGCGCTTGACCCGCTTGGTCATCGCCCCAAGCAGCACGATCACCACAGAACAAACGACAAACACACCTCCTGCAACAACGGCCACTTCCGTGATGAGGCCCATGTCCAATCCGCCGCTGGAGGACGAACCCGCCAGGCTTTGGTTCCAGTAATTGTAGGACATGCGGCTTCGTTCGGTGTCGTTCAAGGTGCTCAGGTACTCTTGGTATTCCGTGCTCCTCCATCCGAGGCAGACCTCACGAAGGTCGTCAAAGCTCAGCAAACAATGGTCTTCGATGTCGATCACCAGAGGGTTGGTGTCGTTGTAGTCCATGTTCGAACCCACACCGTCTCCGTCGAGGTCCATGTGTTCGTTCGGGTCCGATGACATCCCCTCGCCGACTTCCGAAGCATCCGCCCAACCGTCTCCGTCTGCGTCCAAGCACCCGTAATGGGGCTCGCTGACGTACCGTGTGGTGGCGCCGAGTTCGGGGACCAAGGCTCGCAGGGAGGTGCCCCCAGAGGTGATGCAGGCATCCGGCGTGGTGCCGTCTGGGTTGTCGCCGTAGCCGTCGCCGTCGAAATCCTCCCACTGCGTGTCGTCCCGTGGGAAGGCGTCTGCACCCTGTGCGACCAACCACGACGCATCAGGGTCGGACCAGCCGTCCAGGTCTTGGTCCGGGCATCCACGTCGGTCGTTGGAAGAGAACCCGTTGGCGTCGGGACACGCGTCCGGTCGAACGCCGTTTGGAGCATCGCCGTATCCATCGCGGTCACGGTCCGCCCATTGTGTGGGGTCCTCTGGGAAGGCATCGCCGTCTGGATCGTCCTGATTGTCACCGAAACCGTCGCCATCGGCGTCTTCCCACTGGTCGGGGTCGTCGGGGAAGGCGTCGCCATCGGTGCCGTCGGCCTCGTCGCCGTACCCATCGCCGTCACGGTCCGCCCATTGTGTGGGGTCGTTGGGGAATTGGTCACCACCGCTCTCGCCGGTGTTGTCTCCATAGCCGTCGCCGTCGGTGTCCGTGGTTTGACCTGCGTCGTCAGGGAAATCATCGGTGGCGTCGGCCACGCCGTCTCCGTCAGCATCGAGGTCGAGGAGACGGACACGGGTGCTCGAGGAAGTCACGCTGACCAGATGAACCGTCCCGTCGTCTTTGAGCACCACAGAGATCAGTTTGCCCGTGGCTTGGTGTTCTTCGATGGACGTGAGGGTGTGGTCGAGATGAACGCTCAGGCCGTTCTGATGACCGGCCCACACGCCACCGTTGCCGTCAGGAGACAGCGAGGTGACGGGGACGGAGGCACTGGCCACGAATTCCGAGGACCAGGTGGTCGTGTTCCAACGCATCACGCGCCCGTTCGAGAGACCTCCCCACAGGAAGTCACCCTCTTCGATGAGCTGTGTCGGCGCTCCACCGAGGCCCGTCAGGTCCTGGGTTTGGATGCCTTCCTCGTTGTGCACGCGCAAACGACCGTCGAAGCCACCGCTGAGCAGTCGACCGTCTTCGAGGATCAGGAACGAGCAAATCCCGGCACTCATGACGCTCGTTCGGACCCCAGAGGGGCCTCCTGTCTCGTGCTCGATGGCCTGCCTCAGGCCACCGTTGTGAACGACCCAGAGGTCACCGTCGTCGTCCCAATCAAGATGATCGACTGGATCGGGCAAGGAAATCTCTCGGGTGATCGCGTCGGTGTCGAGGTCCAACACCAAGGCTCCGCTCGAATGGCCGACGGCCAACAAAGACCCAGCAAGGTCGAGTCGGACCGCATTGACTGTGACGTTGAGGTCCACCGCGCGGGTGACTTGGTAGGCCCCACCGTTCCATCGAAGGGCCATGAAAACGCCTTCATCATCGAGGGTCAACACTTCGTCACCGCCGGTTGAGAACCACATCTCAACGGGGTCGGGGCCTTGGTGGATTTCACCCCCGTCAATCAACGAGGCTGTGGCTGAAACGGCGAAGGTTCCCACCACGAAAAGGACGGTGAGCAGGACGGCTCGCAATCCTCGCATGGTCCCACATGGACCTCAAGGCCTTGAAGGACTCGTTTCCTCGCTCAGTCCTCGTCGGCCGGTTCAAGGCGCTCAACGGGCGGAATTTGCCGTGGGTTCATGGTCGTGACCGGCTGAAGCACCGTGGGCTCCGATGCAGCGGAAAGCACGGGCATGGCGGGCCTCAGTTGCGCCGTCGGCCTTGGGGTACCAAGGGCGTGCAAGGTGCGCACCGGCATGAGGATCGGTCGGTCTCCAATGACGTCGCCTCCGGGTTTAACCGGTGCCGTTACTGGAGCAGGAAGGACGGCGGGCTCGGCCTGACCCATGGAATCCTCGAGCATGGCCTCCATCTCGGCCTCTCCAGCCTCGTCATGGACGTCCTCAAGCACCGATTCGATGGTCGACGTTTCGAGATCCACCGGCGCAGGGAGCGTGTTGTCCGTTTCACTGACCGACGGCTCAACCGCGGGTGGAGCCTCGGCAGGCTCTGCAACGACCGATTCCACCGCCGGTTCCAGCGGCACCACGTTCGTGGACAGAGGAGCCTCGGGTTCAACCGGAACAACGGGCGATTGGACGGGAGCCGCAGGAGCGACCATCGGCGTCTTGACTTGCTTGACGGCCTTGACCACCGGCGCCGGAGCGGACGGGGCCAACGCACGTGCGCTCGAGGTGGGGGCTCGCATTCCTGCGAGACCCATGCGGGGTTGCTGAGCCTCTGCAGCCTGCGCCATCGGTCCGCGCAGCGAACGGCCTGCGGAGGCGCCCAAGGAGTCTGGTCGTGCTCCCAAGGCTGCAGCATCGACCGGAGCGGCGGCGGCCGCGCCGCCTTGACCGGAGATGGAAGCCAACCATTGCTGACGCTTGTCGATGCGTTGGTCCGTGCTTTGGAGGCGGCGCATTTCCGACTCGCGTTCGGCGAGGGTGGCCTCGTCGGTGGCGATCTCGCCCTCGACTTGCGACGTGATGCTCTCACGCATGCGGTCCTCGGCCATGGCCTTGAACTCGTCCATCTTCTTGGAGAGTCCGGAGATTCGGTCTCGGATTTCAGCACGCTTCAAGCCAAGCTGAGCCTCAATTTCCGCACGGATGCGTGCTTCCTTCCTGCGCACGTCGATGAGGGCCTTGTTGCGCATGATTTCCTCGCGCTTGTCGAGTTGGCGCTCGAGTTGGGTGGCCACCTCGTCCAATTTCCGCTCTCGGAAGGCGTTGAGACGCTCCTCCATGTCGAGTTCGAGTTCGAGCACGGTCTCTTCCTTGAGCAGGTCAAGGTCCGTGTCCCAGGCCAGCCGCTCGTTGCGGAGGCTTGCGTCCACTTCGGACATGATGGCCTTGCGCGCAGCCGCCTCCCGGCTTTGGAATTCGAGTTCGAGCCGCTCCGTCCACTCTTCGCGCTTGGTGGCGTGCTTGGCCTCAAGTTCCTCCCGGAGTTGCGCTTCGCGCTCGTATCGGAAGCGAGCAAGTCGGTTCTGAATTTCTGATTCTCGGGCCTCACGGTAGCGCTCGAAGTCCTCGTTGGAACTGGCCTCAAGCTCTGTTTCAACCTGTGAGCGCAGGGCGGTTTCGACCTCATCGATGGCCTTGCCATAGGACAAGTCGAAGCGCTCACGAAGGCGTGCTTTGCGGTCGGAGAGACGTTCTGCAAAGCGCTGCTCGAGTTGTTGCTCGACTTCGTGCCTCAGTTCATCGCGACGGCGGGCAATCGCCAATTCAACGTCCTCTCGCATGCGCTGCTCGAGATCATCGGTGTCCTGGCGGAGGCGAACTTCGAGCTCCTGTTGGATTTCTGCCCCGAGATCGGCTTCCAAGCGTTGGCTTCTGCGTGCGTATTCTGCGCGCAAGGCAGCCTCACGGTGGTGGAGGCGTTGCCGGACCTGCTGCTCCAAGCGTGTTCGAATGCCGTGGCGAAGCTGCTCCTCGCGCTCAGCCAAGGCGGAGTCCTGCTCGTCCTTGAGCCGGTCGATTTCCAAGGATTCCAACGCTTGGTAGCGCGATTCCATCTCTTGAGCGATCTCCTCCTCAAGCACGCGAATGCGGCGATGGAGGCGCTGGTTTTGTTCGAGTTGAAGCCGTTGCTTCGCCACATCGAGGCGGTGCTCGTGCTCCTGCTCGAGTTGCTGGCGAAGGTCGTGCTCAATGCGCTCCTTCTCCTCTTCCATGCGGCGGTCGGTTTCAACCTCGTACCGCTGACGGAGCACGGACATTTCGCGCTCGAGGCGCATAAGATGCTCATCGCGGAGCCTGCTCTCCTCTCGGGCGACGGCTTCGCGGCCTTCTTCGGCCAATTCCGTTTCCATCGCCTCGCGCATTTCGCGCTCGACCTGCTGAAGGGTGCGTTCACGCTCAAGCTCGTAGCGGGTGGAGAGGTTGGCTTGTTGAGCGAGGACGCGCTCTCGAAGCTCTTGATGTCGAATGCGTCGCTCACGTCGGACGTCACCACGGAGGCGCTCTTCCTCGCGGTATCGGGCGCTCACGTGGCCCTCTTGTTCCGCGCTGGTGCTGTGCGCTCGAGTGAACTGTCCACGCAGGGCTGAGAGGCTGCGACGGTCATGACCGCCCCCGGTTGGCCTCGATTCTGCCATGCAAATCCCATCCCGACAGCAGCGCCGCCGATGATGCACATCCTCGTCTCTTCATACATAAGGTGACTGCCCGCGAAGGCCACACTGCGCACCGGTTTCCGGGCTCTTCCAAGCCGCGGAGCAGGTCAGAAGTTGACGGCGAATCGCTTGTCGCACGCAGGGCATGTGATCTCACGACGCCCAGGTCGGCGACGCATCCTCAGCCTACGGTCGCAGGCAGGGCAGGCCACCTCGATCTTGGGCACGGCTGCCGTCACGAGGAATTCGTCTTCACAGGCGCCGCATCGAAGCAAGGCCGGTCGCTCATCCACGCCGCAAACGAGGACTTTGTTGCAGGAGGGACAAGCGACCTTCTCGTTCCTCCACGCGCGGCGCGTGGCGGGATGGTCGACCTTGACCTTCGCGTCACACAGGGTGCAGGTCATCTCACCCAATCCGGTGGGCAGCAGGCCGTTGCAGCGAGGGCAGGTCAAGCCCGGGGGGGCAATGGAAGACTCCACTTCCAGACGCTCGCTCATGACCCGAGGAGGGCCTTCCCCCCTAAGGTCTTCACGACGTGGAGCGGAAGCGAGACGCGAAGAGCGTCAAGGATTCACGCGTGTCGCCAATGATGCCTGAGAACGTCCCCTTGATCAGGTTCCACCACCCGTCGCTTCCGGCCAATCGAGCCCCGTTCAGGATGACGATGATCACGGACATTTCGTGCACCAAGACGCCCACCCAGAGGTTGTCGTACCAGTTGTTGATGACGGCGAACACGAGGATGACCGTGACGCCGATGGAAAAGAGGAGGTTGGCCCACAGCGTACGGTTGGCCGAACGAGCCAGTGAGATCAGGTTCGTGATGAGACGAGGGTCGTCCCCAGGAATCAGCACGTCTGCCGCCTCCAAGTTGACCTGTTCTCCCGTGCCCACGGCCACGCCGACGTCCGCCTTGGCCAAGGCCCCTGCGTCGTTGAAGCCGTCGCCGACCATCATGGTCACGTGCGTGCTGCTGCGTTGCTCCACGAAGCGCACCTTGTCCTCGGGCGTGAGTTCTCCGTGTGCTGCTTTCGTCGACATGCCCACGCGTTCTGCGAACTGGTCGACCGCGGATTGCAGGTCGCCGGACAGGATTTCGACGTTGACGCCACGGGTGTAGAGTTCGTTGATCACCTCGTCTGAACCAGAGCGCCCGTCGTCGTGGACGAAGGTGAACAGAGCGACGCATTCGCTTCCTCGCACGAGCACGCTGGCGCCATGGCCTTCCTTGCTGGAGACGACCAAAGCCGCCGCAAGGTCGCCTTCAAGACTGACGCCAGAAGGAAGCCTGTCCGGCCGGTACAAACCGACCAACTCGCCACGCACCTGGCCCTCAACGCCGGCGTGGACGTCTTTGAGGCCTTGAACGGCCGTTGGCTTGAGGTCCTCTGCTTCGAGCAAGTCGCCCACGGCCAGCGCATAGGGGTGCGAGCTGGCGACCTCCAATCCACCCGCCAAGCGAATGGCGGTGTCACGACGGCGACCTTTGGCCACGGTAATCTCGCCGATGGTGGGTCGACCGCTGGTCAGCGTACCGGTCTTGTCAAGCAGCACGTGATCGACCTTGGCCAAGCGTTCCATGGCATGCCCACCTCGAACGATGGCCCCCAGATGGGCTGCACGGGCCAAGATGGCCGCGTGCGGCATCGGAGCGGCCAACAGCAAGGCGCACGGGCAGGCCACGACCCACAACAGCAGCATGGTCGTGATGTCTTCTGGATAGAACACCCGCCAAATGACCACGGAGCCGAAGAGCACGATGGGGACCCAGATGGTGGTGAACTGTTCAACAAGACCCTGGAGACGAGGCGGTTCCTCGCGGAACGTGTGAACGGCTTCGATGAGTCCAGACAGCCTCGTGTCGTCGCCCGTCGCAGTGACTTCGATTTCCACAGGTCCACGCTGAAGCACAAGGCCAGCATTGAGTTCGTCGCCCTTTTCCACGTCGACGGGCACGGATTCTCCGGTCAGTGGGGCCATGTCGAGGCTCCCGGTCCCGCCGACAATCCGTCCGTCGGCCGGGATCAACTCGCCGGACCGAATCTGCAACTTGTCGCCTGGGCGGACGAGATCGATGGGGACTTCCTCCCACTCCTCTACGGCAGGGAGAGGTGCTTGCATGGGAGACATCGTCGAAGAAGCGAGGCTGAAGCCCATCGGCTTCGCAAACGAATGCTGATGCGGTTTGTTCGATCGCCGCGCGGTCCGTGGAAGCCGGTCAAGGCCGCCTTGCATGGCCTCCCTGGCCCGCACCAGCGCGTCGCCCTCGAGGTGTTGGGTGAACGCGACCAAGATGACCACGATGAGCGCTTCTTCCCACATGGTCAGCAACACCGCTCCAATGACGGCCATCGAAGTGAGCACTTGGAACCCGATTTGCCGGTTTTTCAAGCCGGCCATGGCTTCGCGGAACATCTCGGCCCCGCCAATGATGACCGCCAAAACCGCGATGCTTCCAAGGAGCAGCTCTGGAGCGTGGAGGACCTCTAACAGGATGACGAAGGGGAAGAGAGCGAAAGAAAAGGCCCCGCCAACGAGCCGTCGCTGATCGGGCCGGAGGCGGTCTGAGTCGGCCAATCCGAGGGACGGGGCAGCACCGAGCAAATCCGTAAGGGCTGCATCACGATCGGATTCCAGCCCTTCCGGCGTATCGGGCAACAACTGGAGAAGGACACGGTCGTCGCGCGTGATTTCAGCGTCCAGCACGCCGGGTTGGCGGCGAAGCAATCGATCAAGCCGGGCCACCGGCACGCCGCTTTTCGTGGCGAGAGAGGAGGCGGAAACGCCCTTCAATTGCTGATGAGGAACGTTTGGGGCGTGCCCAAGCGAGCGCAACACGCGAGCGGCCTCAGCGACGGTACCCACCGAGAGGTCGATTTGCACACGAACCTCGCCAGCGGTTGGCGAAACGACGGGGGCCCAAACCTGATCCAAGTGCTTTAGAGCCCGTGTGGCTTTGGACGCACAGTCGGGGCAGTCCATGCCCAACAGCGGCCAGGTGATCTCGTATTGGCCGGTGGCCTCGGTCACAATTTCCGCTTCGAGCACAGCTCCTCCGCTCGGTGATTCGACCGTGGGCGCCGCTGGAGTGGACTCGGCCACTGGCTCCTCTTTTGGGGGGGCCACGTTCGTCGTGACCTTGCCATCGACGATGTCGATGAAGACTTCCTCCTCATCCACCATGGGGATGGGTACAGCCCGGTTCTCATCAATGCTCCCACCATTGCGCTCCTTTCGACCGGTCATGCGCGAACCCCTAAGGAGGAGGCCAACGGAGTGGTCACTATGGAATGGTTGCCCAAGGGCTGGACGCCAAAATTGGTGGCGGTCGACATTGACGGGACCCTCACTGACGCCAACAAACGTCTCCACGTCGGGGCCATTGAGGCGCTTCGTGACCTGGAAGCCGCTGGAATTCCGGTCGTGATCTGCACCGGAAACACGCGCCCAATCGCCTACGGGCTTTGGCGCTTCATTGGGCTTAGTGGCCCATTGGTGTGTGAAAACGGCGGCGTTCTCTGGTACCCTAACGGGGACGTGGTGCTTCGTGCTGAAGGCAAAGAAGCCGAGGCCGCGTGCCGATGGCTGGCTCTACGCCTCCCTGGCATCGATGCCGACGGCATCGCGACCAACACCTGGAGGGAATCGGAATGGTGCCTCAAGACCGGTGAGGACATGGAAGCCATCCAAGCCGAACTGTCCAACTCGGCTTGGTCGCATTTGACGGTGCTTCGTACCGGGTTTGCCATCCACGTCATGGACCCGTGTCTCTCCAAAGGACAAGGGTTGGCTCAGGTCCTCAAGCGCCTCGACATCGCCCCTGAGGACGTGCTCGCCGTCGGCGATGCTCCCAACGATCTGAGCATGTTCGACCTCGTCGGTTGGTCGGTGGCGGTTGGAGGCGCCTTTCCTGAACTCGAGGCCGTCGCGTCCGTGTGTTCACCCGAACCTCACGGAGCCACGTTCCCGCCGCTTTCCGAGGCTATTTTGGCCGCGAAAAAGGCCGAGGGGTGACTTGATAACAGACTGGCACAGCCTTGCATTTGCACGCGGGGATCGCCAAGCTTGGTCAACGGCGCTGCGTTCAG
>QQSJ01000032.1 GCA_003602635.1 Candidatus Poseidoniales archaeon | reverse complement strand
CCCACGGTAATGGCGTCCTCCGAGGAGCCGGGCGTGCCGATTTGCGCGGAGACGGCGCTGTTGCCAGCGGCGATGAGCATCGTGATCCCAGCGCGCACCATCTCATTCGACATGCGGTTGACGCTGTCCTCTTCTGAGGACGTCCACTCGATGGCTCCGGGACCGCCGAGGCTCATGGAGGCGGCACGAATGTTGTACTCGTAGCGGTAATCCACCGTCCATTGCATGCCGGCCATGACCACGGCGAAGCTGCCAGAGCCCCCCGCATCGAGGACCTTCACGCCAACCAAGAAGGCCCCAGGCGCCATGCCGGGGTGCTCGTAGGTCGGGGCACCGGTCCCCGCAACGGTACCGGCGCAGTGTGAACCATGACCTTGGTCGTCGTATGGGAAGACTTCGGTGCCGTTGACCTTGTCGGGGTTGTTGACTGGGTCATAAAATCCGATAACCTTGGGGTCATCGGTGGTGTTGTCGTCGTCCATGTCGTCAAGGCCAACATGGAGGCCATCAATGCCGGTGTCGATGACCGCGACCGTCACGCCCGAGCCGTCGTAGCCCGTGGCCTGCTGCGCAAGATCCACCTCATGGACCACAGCAGCATCACCGTTCTGAACTTCCAAGATGCCGTCGAGTTCCAGCATCACCACGCCCGGAAGGGTGGTGGCCTCCAGCACCATATCGTGCGGGATGCGCCCGGCAACGGCATCGATCAAGGGCAAGTCCCATTCGTGCTCGTATCCGATTTCTCGTTCAAGCATGGCCACGTCGGCGGACGTTGGGGTGTGGTCAAAGTCGATGATGAGCGGGAGGGTGCCGTCTTCGTCGAGGAAAAGCGGGTGGTCGTGGTAACGCTCCACCATGTCGCCAATGCCGTTGCCGTCGCGGTCAACGGTGGTCTCGATCCACCAACCCTCTTCTTCATCGGCCGAAGGTTCCGCAGGCACGCTCACTGAGGCCATGGCCAGCGGCAGCACGAGCAGAGCCAGCACGGTCAGGACAATCAGGCGCTGGGAAATCGCCTTCGTGGACATGGGCCGACGTGGTGCCGGGCCTGTTTCAAGCCATCGCATTCACGCGTAGCGTCACGAACGGCGCTCTGCGACACGCTGAACATTGCGCCCGGGGAGTTCTTCATCTGAGCCGTCGCCCCAGTACGCTTCTCGGATTTGCTGGTTGGTGTCCATGCACGTCACCACATCGGCGGGACGATCTGGGAGCGGCGCGGTACCGTCCAAGTGGGCGATGATTGGAGCCAGATTCGACATGTTCACCACACCCCAACCCACCTGCGTGCAAGGTGCAACGGGAGAAATGGGGTTCGTCCCGGAGAAGGGATCCCATGTGCTTGAGGAGGGATACCAGGCTGACCGGTTGAGCGCATCGCGCACGTCTGCGTTCGTGACTGTGAATGGCTCAGCGTTCAGCACGCCTGTGACCAGCGAACCGTTCCGCCCCTCTTCCGCACCTGCGCCGAGGTCGCCCGCGCTGGAGCGGAGCGTCTGGAGTGCAGCGGAGAGGATGCCTGCGGTTTTTGGGGTCGCAAAGGAGGTCCCAGAGGTGTCGTGGTACCCGTCGAGATCCTGATGATTCGGCAAATTTTGGGTCCAGTCTGCCGCGATGTCTGGATACGAACCACTCATCGTCTCCTTTTGTTCGTCATCTCCCTCCGCATAACCGGCGATGCCAATGGACCATGGTGGGCCTGCTGTGGCGTCTTGAATCGCTGGGCTTGGAGAATTGTCGGCGGCTCCTGTGTGGATTTTCCCGTGATCGACCACCGCCACACGCGTGGCGTCATCGATGCCTGGGACCGGCAATGACCCGGGTGCGCCAAAGGAGGTGCTGATGATGTCCACCAAGGGCTGTGCAGCCGCGGCCAGCACGGCTGAATCGCTGAATCCCTCAACGAAGAAGATCACCACCTCCGGGTTAGCGTTGACCACCGCACCGGTCACGGCGGTGCCGTGCCCGTCCGATGGATCATCCAAAATGGGTATGCCGTCGCCTTCCGACCAGTCGGGAGATGCCCCGATGATCCTCGTGCCTTCGAAGTAGACGATGTCACTGGACCCAATCTGTTCCCAGCACTCCGCTTGGTCGGCAGCCAGTCGTTCCTCGTATGTCCCTGTGGTGGAGATGTCGCACACCAAGGTCACGCCAAAGCCGTCGAGCAGCCAATCGGGCAGCACCTCTTCCGATGAGAAATGGTTGTGATAGACGTTGATTCCAGTGTCAATGGGCGCCACGACACTGAACGGACGCCAAGCGTCCCCTTGGCTTCCTTCTTCTCCTGCTTCGCTCATCACCGATGATTCTGGTTTGAGCACGGCCATGGCAGAGAAGGCCGCGGCAACGAACAGGGTCGCCACAAGCAAAACGCCGGGCGCAGCAAGACGTCCAGAGGGGCCGTCTTCGCCGTCCATGACCTTGGCTCAATTCTGTTGAACATGAACCCTACGCCCCATTCATAGGTGCGACGAAACAGCGCGACCTATGCGCGGGGACCGATTGGTGTGGATTGACCTCGAAATGACGGGCCTCGACATCGTCGACGACCAGATCATCGAAATCGCCACCTTGGTCACGGACGGTGAGTTGAACCTCATCGCCGAAGGCCCAAACTTGGCGGTTCACGTCAGCGAGGAGGCCATTGCAGGCATGGACGAATGGAACACCACGCATCACCACCGCAGCGGGTTGGTGGACCGAATCCGTGCCGAAGGAGTCAGCGTCGAAGAGGCACAGGCCCGTACGTTGGCCTTCCTCGAGGAACACGTCGAGCCCAACACCGCGCCCCTGTGTGGAAATTCTGTGTGGAACGACAAGCGGTTCTTGGAGAAGGAAATGCCCGACATCGTGGCCTTTCTCCACTACCGAATGATCGACGTTTCAACCGTCAAAGAACTTGCACGCCGCTGGTATCCTGAGGTGCCGCGTTACGAGAAAACGGGCGCACATCTCGCGTTGGACGACATCCGGGAATCGGTTGAGGAATTGCGCCACTTCCGTGAGCGCGTCTTCCGCTGAATCAGAGCGCGTCACGCCAGGTTGGCGCCCCGGGCGCCAGACCGGCTTCAGTGGCCATGATGGCGGCCGCAACGGCCACCGCGATTTCTTCGGGCGTCTCTGCTCCGATGTTCAGCCCGATGGGGCACACCACGGCGTCGACCACCGCTTCGGGGAGGCCCGCTTCCAGGCAGCCGTCGCGAAACGACGTCCATTTTGCCCGTGATCCGATGCAACCGATGCGAGGAGCACCCTCTGTTCCAGGCACGTTCCCAGCCGCGTTGAGAAGACCCAGCAACCCATGCAAGCGCTCCCGGTCCTCGGCGTGGTCATGACCAAGCAACAGGATGTCCGTGAAGCGTGCAAGCGTCGAGGCGTCCTCGTCTGCAAGGAAGGCATCGACGCTTGACACATGACGTTCCGTCGCGGCAGGATGCTGCTGGTCATCCGCATAGGCTTCGCGCGTGTCCTGCACCGAGGTTCGCCAGCCCAGTTGTTCGGCCACCTTGGCGAACGCGACGGCGCAATGCCCACCGCCCATGAGCAGCACGTGAGGGGTTGGATTGAGCACCTCGATGGACACCGTGACCCTCCCTCCGCAAAGGGAATCCAGCGCCACGACCTCATAGCCCTTGGCCCCACGGTGCAAGCCGTAGGTGAGCACCGTCCCCATTGGCCGCCCTGTGGCCTGAAGCCGTTCCACCATCGCGGCCTTCACCCGTTCTTCCAAACCGGCACCGCCGACGGTCCCGACCCACGTCGGTCCGGCGCACAACGCCAATTTGGCTCCAGCCTTGCCCGGCACGGACCCGGAGGTCGTGACCACAGAAGCCACCACAACGCGTTGTCCTGCATCGCATGTGGCCAAGGCCCAACGCAGCACGTCGAGGCCCATGTCCTGCCGTGGTGGCCTCACGTCAAGGGTTTTCTCCACGCCTCAGCCATGCTTGCAGGGCCGGCAACGCCTCGAGGTCCTTTGGGTGATCGAGGTTGACGTGGAGGTACGGCGCATCGACCTGAACCACCGTGCGTGATCGAATCGCATCCCTGAGCGGGGCGTTCATCGGAAGCGCCGTGATTCGAGCAAGGGCTTCGCCACGCACGAGCAAGGGGTGGCCGGTCCTGCCTTCGTGGGACGGGACCACGGCTTCACCGGACGTCTCAAGGATCGCTTCGAGGACACCAAGGTCCCATCCCGGACGGTCCACGGGACAAACCAACACGTCCGTCGCTGAAGCCCCAAGCTCGGCAAGGCCGAGATGGAGGCTTCCTGTGCGCCCCTCATCGGGGCGGGGATTGACGACCACACGGCATGGTAAATCGGCCGTGGCTCCAACGACATCCGGATGCACCACGGCCACCGTCTCGACACCGTGAGCGACCAAACGTTCGACCAACGTGCTCAACACCGTGCCGTGGAGAAAATCCACCAAGGCCTTTGGGCGACCAAGGCGCCGGCTTGCCCCCCCGGCCAACACCACGGCTTGGGCCATGCTTGGACCTCTGGCCTCACGTCATGGGTCTTGTGCTTCATAACGGGTGGTGCGAAAGGAATCGAGTATGCCGGCAACAATGGTCATCCAAGGGGACGGTTGGGCGCCGAACATGGTGAAATCCATGCAACTGTTCCAATCCGTGATCGAGCAGCAGCACAACGTGACCGTCATGGACCCTCGCGCTGGCATCGTCCCAATCAGTCCCAACGTGGTGGCGCTGCTGCTGGTGAAGGGCGATTCCGGCAGAACCTACCGCCTCACGGTCAGGGACGTGGACGGAACCGGGCTTCATTGCGGCTTTACCGTCGAAGGGGCGCGTTGGAGGCAAGACTTGCTCACCCCATACGTCTGTGGAGCCCCTGTCGCTTCGCTCTGCTTGCAATCCACGCAGCATGACTTGCCCGCAGGAGACCGGGCGGTCTCCCTGGTGCTCTCCCTGCTCCGCGACCGTCAAACCGCGATGCGCATTCCTCTCTTGGCGCAATTCATCACCGCGGATCGCGCCATCCTCAGGGACATCGGGATGTTCACCGACGAAGGACCGATGCCTGACTTTGAGGACCCAATGGAGTTCGTCGAAATGGAACCTGATGAAGCACATGAGGCCCCTGAAGAGGACCCATTCGAATGGACGGAGTTGGACGAACTGTTCCACGCGCCGCGACCGGCGCAAGAGCCACCCGTTCCTGTCGATGAACGCGATGCGCCAGTTGAGGCCGATGCCAGGGTCATACGCGAGGAGGTGCTCCTTCGGGCCATCGAGGAGGCCGAACAGGTCGGTCTTGAGCGAATTGCTGAAGCCTTCAGAGCCCTGCTCTGAGGCTCAACCACGGGTAATTTCTCGACCGATGATCATCCGTTGAACTTGGCTGCTGCCTTCGTAAATCTGCATGACCTTGGCCGCTCTCATCAAGCGCGCGACGGGGTATTCTTCGGAGTATCCGTATCCACCGTACACCTGCACGGCATCCGTGGCGACTTCCATGGCACTGTCGGACGCGAAGCGCTTCGCATGGGCCGCAGATTCCGTGTTCCGCACGCCTGCATCGGATTCCGAAGCGGACCGCCATGTCAGCAACCGAGAGGCTTCGATCTTGGTCTTCATGTCGGCGAGCATGAATTGAATGGCCTGATGCTGATGCAACGGCTTGCCGAAACTCTGCCGTTCCCCGGCGTAAGTCAGCGCGTGCTCGTACGCCGCACGCGCCAACCCTGTGGCATGTGCAGCGATGTTGGGGCGTGAGAGGTCGAAGGCTTGCATGGCGTTCATCCACCCTCCCGACTCGGATTCTCCGATGAGGTGGTTGGCCGGCACACGCACGTCGTCGAAAGTGATGGAGCGGGTGTCGCTGCATCGCTGACCCATGTTGGTTTCCTTCTTCCCAAGGGTTACGCCTTCACGGTCGGCTTCAACGATGAAGCCCGACATGCCACGGTATCCTGCGTCCGGATCGGTTTTGGCAAGCACGAAGAAAAAGTCCGCGTACCCTGCACCGGTGATCCACATTTTCGAACCGTTGATGACGTACTCGTCGCCGTCGCGGCGAGCGGTGGTGGCGATGGCCGCCACGTCTGAGCCGGCGCCGGGTTCGGTGACGGCGTAGGACGCAAGGGCGCCTTCTTCTGCAATCTTACGAAGCCACACCTGCTTCTGAGCCTCGGTCGCTCCAGTGATGATGGGCGCCGTGGCGAGGGCGGTCGCATACGCAGCGGTCGCGAATCCCGGATCGCCCCAGGCCAATTCCTCGTTGACGAGCACTTCCTCCATGCAGCCCAGTCCAGGACCGCCGTAGGCTTCGGGGATGTGCAAGTTCAGGAGACCCATCTCGTGGGCTGCACGGATGGTGTCGAGCGGATAGACCTCATCGGCGTCCCAATGCTCGGCTTGAGGGCGAATTTCCTCGACGGCGAACTCGTGAGCAAGTTCACGCAGCATCTCCTGCATTTCGTCGAGTTGGAAGTCGACCATGACCTTCCGACAGGGCGGCCAGACTTAATGCTCGTCAATCCTCACGTGGCGAGGATGATGCCGTTTCGCTGGAGAGCCAGCAACACGAGGAAGACGAGGTACAGCGAAATCAGCATCGCACCCTCTCGCCGTCGGAACCTGTAGTTGGTCCGCATGAAGAGCAGCGCCACGCCAATGGAGACGATGGTGGCGGGGATGATGAGACCAGAGGTGATGACCCAACCACCCGACGAAACTTCGAGCGGGTGAACCAAGGCGGCGATACCAATGGACAGGGTCGGGTCCGTGATGTTTGAACCGACCAAGGTGCCGATGGCCACGCCTTCGCTTTTCTTGACGGAAAGGAGGGCGATGGTCAGCTCGGGGAGGGACGTGCCGATGCCGGAAATCGTGGTTCCGATCACCGCTTCAGACACGCTGAGTTTTTCTGCGACTTGCACGGCCAAATCAACAAGGTGATGTGCGGCAAACAAAGCAAAGCCCAGCCCGAGAACGACCATCACGATGGAGGCTCCTGTGCTCCAAAGGGACATCGCCTCGCCGGCTTGTGGCTCGAGGCCCTGCTCGCGAGCATCTTCTTGGATTTCCTTTCGATGCCGGACAAGCCAGACCACGTACCAGACGTAGGCAAGCACGAGAAAACCGCCTTCAACGCGGCCCAACCTGGTGCCCGTCCAAATCAGGATGCCGAGCAACACGTTGGCCCCAAGCATCAGCATCCCGTCGCGACGAAGCCATTCTGGACCAACGCGGATGGGCCTCGTCAGTGCGACGATGCCCAAAATCAGGGTGATTTGAACCAACACAGAACCGAAGATGGAACCCACGGCAAGATCTGCCACGTCCCCCGACGAGGTCGGAATGTCGTAGGCGGCAGACGCCGTGACGAGGATCTCTGGCAGCGACGTCCCGATCGACACCACGGTCAGTCCAATGACGACTTCAGCAACGCCTGCTCGTTTGGCCAAACTGCGCGCACCCGCGATGAAAAAATCGGCCGATGACACGAGCAAACCAATCGCCAGCACGAGCAAAATGCCGATGGCGGAAAGGGCGTTTTTGTCCAGGATGCTTTCGAGCAACAGCAAGCCGAGGAACAGGGACGCGGTGAGGAGGAAGGCGTTGTAGGAGAACAACTTTGGCAGCCCTTGGACCTGGTCGGGCTCCGCCATGATTTGACGGGAGGCTCACCCCTTCATCATCCTTCAGGGTCAAATCAGCCTAATCTTGGCACACGGTGCGCAGGACGGCTTCCACATGAGCCACATCCGGGATGGTGTGGTTTTCCAGCGGTGGCGAAAAGGGGACGGGCGTGTCCAGCGCTCCAACGACCACAGGGGCTGCTTCAAGCGCGTAGAAGGCCGATTCCATGATGCGGCTCTGGATGGTGTGGCCCAATCCTCCCGACCATTGTGCTTCATGGAGCACGACCAAGCGCCCTGTACGGAGCACAGAATCGATGCACGGCTGGGCATCGAACGGCATCAGGGTTCCAACATCGATGACCTCGACTTCGACGCCTTCCAAGGCCAACGTGGAGGACGCCTCAAGGGCGAGGTGGACCATGGCACCCCAGGTGACCAGCGTTACGTCGCTGCCGCCGCGCACCACCGTGCTTTGCCCGATTCGGTGCTGCTGGCCGGAAGCAACGGCGGCGTTCACGGGCTCGGTCTCCACGTGTTGGTTGATGTTCATCCCCCACCCGGTCTTCCCGCCCCGTAGACCGTACAAACCGATGTGCTCCAAAATGAGCACAGGGTCTGGAAGAGCCGAGGCCTCCACGATCATGTCGTACGCCTGTTGAGGGGTGCTTGGGGCCAACACGATCAGACCCGGGTCGTTGGCGTACCAGCTCTCGATCATGTTGGCGTGGTAAGGGCCGCTGCGCGTGCGAGCCCCAAGCGGAACCCGCACCGTCATCGGGCAGTCAGCACCCCAACGCCACCGAAGCATGGCAGCGTTGTTGACCAAGGCATTGTGCGCAAGGGCGGCGAATCCTCCGAACTGAATTTCCGCCATCGGGCGCATGCCCGAAAGGGCGGCCCCCACCGCCGTGTGAATGATGGCCGCCTCGCAAAGCGGCATGTCCACCAGCAGGTCCTGATGCCCAGCGTTTCGCAAGCCCATGTTGAGGCCAAAAGCACCGGCGACTTCCATGTCCTCGCCGATGAAGACCGTGTTGTCCCCTTCTCGCGTGGCCACGTCCGCCATGGCTTGCTGGATGGCCCTGGCGTACGTCCATCCGCCTTGTTCGGCGTAGGTCCACGCCAATTGGCCGGATTCAATGGGGCTTGGGGGCGGGGCCTGCATCAGGTCAGCGCCATTCAACCGCTCAAGATGGCGAGCGTGTGGCTCCGCATCATGAAGGCTCGTGAGGCCTTTGGTCACCGTGGATGGCGTCGGCCAAGGCATGCCATCAAGTTCCGCAAGGGCCACGTCCACCGCAGTTTCTTCTTCCTCCTCCATCGTGTTGAGGACGGACGATTCAACGCCAAGGTCCAGCAGAAGGGCACGGTGCGTGGGCACCGGATCTTTGGCTTCCCAATATTCGATGAGGGCCTCGTCCACGTAGCCTTGCGTCGTACCCGACGGGGAGCCAAGGTAGAGGTCGTCGTGATGATGTGCGTGGCCACAACCACGCATGGTCTCGATGTGAATCAACGTCGGGCCACCGCCCTCGAGGCCGTACTCGCGTGCGACGGCCACGCTCGCGTGGATGGCTGCAGGGTCTGAGCCGTCGATCGTCCAACCCGGGAAACCCATCGCGACGGCTTTGTCAGCCCAGAGTTCCACTCCAGATTGGTGAGCAGGGGGCGTGTCCAGCGCAATCTGGTTGTTCTGAAGCACGTAGGTGATGGGCAATCCTCGTGCGCCTGCGAGGTTCATGGCCTCCCAGAACTCTCCGGAAGAGGAAGCGCCTTCTCCGATGCACGCCACATGGAAGCGGTCCAAGCCTTGGCGCATGGCGGCGAAGGCCAATCCCGTCATGGTGCAAGCAGCAATCGGAAGGGGGGCCGTAGGAGGAAGCACACCCACGTGCCACGCACCGATGTGAAGGTCACGACCGCCGGCGTCTGACCCTTGACCGCCGTCCATGACCGAACCGGCTTTCCCGAGGTTGGCGGCCATGACGCCCAGCGGCGTGTCGCCCATCGCCAACGCGAGACCGACGTCTCGAATCATCGGAGCGACGAGGTCACCCTCGTAGCCCGCTCCAGGCCGTGCATCCAAGGGTGCATTGGGTTGACGCACAAGCGGCGTGGCGGCCGCCACGATGGCTTCTTGCCATGTTGAACGGAAGCCTTTGCCGCCAAAGCGGGTCCCGTCGGGGGCCTCCCGCCCTTCTGTGAACAGCACCTTCAGAGCCTCGTCAAGGGCCCGGGTCCGTGTCATCATGCGTTGCCATTCCATGCGATGCTCAAGGGTGACCGCCATGTAATGCGCCAAACGGCGCAAGGTGAGGCGAAGATCGATCAGCACCCGTGTCAATCGACGCCCAAGGTGAAGGTCTGCGTTTCTCCGAGGAATGATCTCCGCTGCAGCGTCGATTCCTTCGAGGTGCCCCGCTTGTTCAGCAGCTCCAAGGGCGAAGGCCTCCAGAAAGGCCTCGCTGAAGGCGTGCCACGCAGGGCCGTCGAACACATCGGTTCCGTCGACGGAGGAGGACCACGCATCCACCGCCACTGGAAGAAGGCCTTCATGGCGCTCAGCGACGAACCTCAGAAGTTCGGCTCGAGCGGCGTCGGCGACCAAGGGTGCGACGAACGTGAGCGGTGCGCTGGGCTTCCATCCGCTGCCGTGAATGCGTGGAAGGTCGCCTTGGGCCATGCGCTCACCAACCCGGCCACGGAGCGCCGGGCTTCAAACCTCCCTGTGGACTATGCCTTCTCTTCAGAGGGCCAGACGTTGAGCACTTCTTCCGCAAACCCGGTGGCGTCCTCGAGCCGCGTCATCAACGTCAGGTCCGAGACAGCCCCCGGCCGACCGAGGTCCCAAAGCAAGTCCCGTATGTCCTCGATGCACAACCGAACGTACGCCAAGGTCTCCTTGTCAACGGATTGAGTCTCGTCGGTCTCGGCTTCCGTCACCGTGGGAGGGGCCTCGTTGAGCACGTCATCCATCGCCTGCTCAACCTCGTTGGCGATTTGGTCAGCTTGCCGTTGAAGCGCGTCTTGCATGCCACCGCTGTCGAGCCGTGCTCCACGCTTTTCTGCGCCTCCAGGCGCTTCGGCCGAACCCAGGGTCACTGATTTCGTCAAGTCGTCGATGGAAGGACCCGCGGGTGCTTGGGCCGCGGCGCCGGACGCTTCCGGTTCCACGGCGTCCTCGTTGGCTTCCACCAACCGGGCCATCGTCCTGCGAACCAATTCCACCAGCCCCTCAGGGTCCTCCTCCAATCCCACCGCTTCGGGCATGACGTCCCGGAGCAGGTCTGCGTTGAGCCGGTCAGATCCAAGCAGGCCTCGGAGCACGGGCATGGCCCACGATCCGTCGTCCATCGCGGGGAGCGGTGCAGCAAACCCAGCGGAAAAACCACCCCCGCCCATGCCTTGCATGGGAACGTTGGCGGGTGGCGCGACGGTACGCTTCTCGGCGTGTGCCCGCACCTGCGCGATGAGGCGCGACATGTCGATTGGCTTGCTCAGAACTTCAGCGATGCCTGACCGAGCAGCGCCGATCATGGCCTCTTGTGAGGTCTCTCGGGAGAGGAGCAGCACACGGGTACGGGCGCCTACAGCAGGGTTGGACACCACGCTTTGCGCGGCTTCAAGCGCGTCACCTTGGGGCCAGGTTTCCTCGAGAAGCAGGACTTCTGGCGTGGTCGCAACCGCCGTGCCCACGGCTTGCCGA
Source organism: Candidatus Poseidoniales archaeon (assembly GCA_003602635.1). Taxonomy (GTDB): domain Archaea; phylum Thermoplasmatota; class Poseidoniia; order Poseidoniales; family Poseidoniaceae; genus MGIIa-L3. Next base: position 11,886 of record QQSJ01000032.1, on the reverse strand, counting down.
AGGTTGCTCACCCGCGTGACCTGAAACCCTTCTCGCTCGAGGGTGTTGGCCAACAAGGAGCGTCGGCCTTCGTTGGCGTCCGCGACGATGACGTGCGCCATGACCCTCCCCACGGGTTGAGCCAACGGTGGCGGACTTCAACCTCTTGCTTCCAAAGAGGCCAAGAAAGGGCTTCCATGCCGGCTCAACCAACGCGGATGTCCTCGGGGGCCAGAGCGTACCAGCCAAGGATGCCGTCTTGGAGGTTGTACAGGCGTGTGCCGTCGATCCCTGCTTCCATCAACATCATGGCCGCCATCATGGACCGCATCCCTGACTTGCAGTGGATGAGGATGTCACCGCTCTCGGGCAGGTCCGCCATCACGTCAAGCACCTGCGCGTGCGGCACGGTGATGTCGCAACTGAGGGCGGCCATCGAGGCATGTTCCTGTGCCGAGCGAACGTCGAGGACGAACGGCGTCCATCCGTCTGCACGCCGTTGCAGGAACGCTGCGGAATCAATCTGGTGGAACATCTGACCCCCTGTGGCGGTGTTCGTCCCTTCAAGGTGGCGCCCAAGGTTGCACGCAGGGTCGGCCTGCCAGAGCGCACGCGCGTCGGAGAGGTCTGTGGGGCTCATGCGTCCTTCGAGGCGGTGATAGCGGAGGTGCCGCGTGTCCATGCTTTGCACGTCCACCAAGGTCAATCGACCCCTTGCGGGCTCCTCTCGGCCCAAGAGCACCTCGACGCAAAGCGCCGCCTGCATGGTGCCGAGGACGCCAGGAACCGCTCCAAGGACACCCACTTCGTTGCATGCTTGGACCGAACCAGGAGGCGGCGGGTCGGGGTGCAGGTCCCTGTACGACGGCCCTGCCTTCGGCTCAAAATACGCCAAGCGGCCTTCGAAACGATGCACAGAGGCGTGAATCCATGGAAGGTCGAGCAAGGCGCAAGCGTCGTCGATGAGGTACCGTGCGGGAATGAGGTCCGTCCCGTCAACAACGAGATCGTGTCCCTTGAGCAATTCCAACGCGTTGTCCGGATTCAGCCGTTCGAGATGAGCCACGACCTCCACGGCCGGGTCCAAGTCCAACAAGCGCTCCAGCGCCACTTCGGCCTTGGGCCTGCCCACATCTTGGGTTCTATAGATGACCTGACGCTGAAGGTTTGAGAGGTTGACAACGTCGTCGTCGATGACGGTGAGGCGCCCAACGCCTGCCGCTGCAAGGTACAGAAGGACGGGGCAACCAAGTCCACCCGCTCCCACCACGGCCACGGACGAAGCACCGAGCGCGGCTTGCCCCTGTTGACCGATCTCCTCCAACCGAAGATGCCTCGCATGACGGACGGTGTCCACACCGCGCGAAGGCCCCTTGGCGTGTTCAGTCATGTTGTGCCTCAAGCCAACGCTCGGCGTCAATGGCCGCCTGACAGCCCATTCCGGCCGCCGTGATGGCTTGCCGGTACCGTGTGTCGACCACGTCACCTGCTGCAAACACGCCTGGAACGCTGGTCATGGTGTGCTCACGGTGGAGGATGTAGCCTTCGTCGTCGGTCTCAATTTGTCCGCCGAGGAACGCCGTGATGGGTTTGTGACCGATGGCAATGAAGGCCCCTGTGCACGCGATTTCCTCTTCCGAACCGTCGCGCGGATCCACCAAGACGGCCCCGCTGAGGCCTTTTTCATCAGAAAGCCAGCGGTTGACTTGGCGGAAGGTTTTGATCTCGATTTTGGGGTGGGCCGCGGCCCGGTCGTACATCACCTGGGACGCGCGGAACACGTCACGGCGGTGGATGAGGGTCACCTTGGATGCGAAACGTGTGAGGAAGGTGGCTTCTTCCATGGCGGAATCTCCGCCACCGACCACGATGACCTCTTCTTCACGGAAGAAGGCTCCGTCGCAGGTCGCGCAGGTGCTGATGCCTCGTCCCTTCTGGGCATCTTCTCCTTCCGCTCCGAGCCAGATCGATTCCGCTCCGGTGGACACGATGACGGCGTTGGCGTGGAAGGTCTCACCCTCCACGGTCACGGCAAAGGGGCGCGAACTGAAGTCGACCGAATCGACGTTCTTGTCGTGGACCTCCAACCCGAAGCGCTCGGCTTGCTCGCGCAATTCCATCATCATCTCAGGCCCGCCGATGCCCTTCGGATAACCGGGGAAATTTTCGATGTCGGAGGTCAGCATGAGTTGCCCGCCAGACATGTAGCCGGCGAACATCAGGGGCTCCAGCATGGCCCGTGCAGCGTACAGGCCAGCGGTGTACCCGGCTGGGCCGGAACCAATGATGATGATCTCTCGTACGTCTCCTGACTCGACCATGCGTCAAGCAAGGGCACCCTGTCCTTCAAGGTTCGCGCCGCAACTCAACCACGGACGTCCAGCATATGGACCACGGCTTCGATGGCTGCTTTGGCATGGGGCTCAAGGCGGGGTTCGATGTGCTCAGGATCCGCGCCTGGACCGATGATGCCAAGTCCGATGGGGCGATTGTAGGACAGCTGAAGTTCGATGAGGGCCGACATCACCGCTTGGCCCATCGCCTGACCGTGCAGGGTTTGACCGCGTTCAATGATGCCCAAGGTCACCACACCAGCGCAACCGTCGTCCAGAAGACGCTTCGTGGCCAATGGAACTTCGAACGCACCTGGAACCCACACGGGCTCCAACAACGACCCCCATGAACCGAGCAACGACTGGTGCTCAATGGTCGATTTTACCGTCTCAAGCATGCGGTTGACCTCGTCCTTGTGAAACGACCCACACACCACGCCAATCTTTGTGCTCATTGCAACGTCTCCTGTGCCTTGATGCGCTCGACGGTTTCGACCGCAGCAACGGTGATTGGATCAACTTCCAAGTTCACCCGATCTCCAACCTTGGCGGAGCCGAGGGTGGTCCTCGCCAGGGTCTCGGGGATAAGGTGCAGATGGAAGCCTTCGTTGTCGCACATGCCAACGGTCAAGGAGATGCCCGAGATGGCGATGTATCCTTTTTCGAAGATGTAGCGCATGGTGGCTTCTGTCGCTTCCACCCGAAGATCACAGGCGTCTCCGCTGTAGGCGACGGTCTCGATTCGACCCGTGTCAAACACGTGGCCGGAGACGAGATGCCCGCCCACTTCGTCACCGAAACGAAGGGCACGTTCGACGTTGACGTCGTCACCCACGTTCCGGTCGCCGAGGGTGCTGCGTTGCATGGTTTCGGCGATGACGTCGAAGGCGACGCTGAGGCCGTCGATGGCCACGGCGGTCAAGCAGACGCCATCGATGGCCACGCTGGCCCCCAACTCGAGTCCGTCCGCGTCGGGAACGGTGACCACCAGCCGCCAAAAGCCGTCTGCGGCATCAAAGGACTCGACACGTCCACGCCCCTCAACCAGACCCGTGAACATCAGGCCGGCCCCCGTTCCAGAATTTTGGCGATGATTTTGCGGGTGCCATCGAGGTCACCGTCCAAGCCGTCCACCCGCGTGACCGCGATGGCGTGGTGCCCCAAGGCATCGAGACGCTCTCGAATGGACCGCTCGGCGTGCTCCTGGTCGTACCCCAATGCGATGACGTCCGGTCGAACGTCCGGGAGGATGTCAAAGATGGGCACGTCAGGCGCGTTCCCCACGATGGCTTCGTCAACAGGTTTCAGCCCAGCCACGAGACGCTGGCGAAACGCCATCGGCGTGACGGGGTCGTGTTTTCGGGCTCGGACCGTATCGTCGTGGGCGACCACGACGGTGAGATGATCCCCGAGGGCCTTGGCCTGTTCGAGGTAATGCAAATGCCCGGCGTGAAGGAGGTCGAAGACCCCGACGGCCATCACTCGCTTTGCGCTCACGCCCATGCCTCCCGCCTCGGGCCCTTCACGCCTTCGGCGAAAGCCCGAGATGAGTCAGAAGCTCGGAACCGTGGACGAAGGGAATCCCGTGTTGCATGGCCCACGCCTCGGCGTCAGCGACTTGCAGAGCAGCGTCACCGGCCGGTTCAAGCATCTCAGCACCGATCACCACAGGAACCGTGCCAGCAGCACGTGCCAGACCCACGGCCAATTCTGTGTGGCCTTGGCGGCGCTCAAGTCCATGTTCGGCTTCCCTGCAGACGGGGATGTGCCCTGGAGTGCGGAACTCTTTCCCCAACGAAGCGATGGCGTCGGCTTGCTCAACCCCATTTTGGAGCACCTCATGCGTCAATTCAGCGAAGCGACGCGTGGTCAAAGCACGGTCCCTGTCGGTGATGCCGGTGAAGGTGTCGCGGTGGTTGATGGACAGCGTGAAGGCCGAACGTGCATCGTACTGTAGGTCGTTGGTCCTGAGGGCGTTCAACACCGGGTGTTGTTCCACCAAGGAGGCCTCTGCATGCAGGTCTTGGAGGTAAGGCAAACCAAACGCTTCGCCCACCTCATGGCCGATGGCCAAAAACAGCAGGCCACCGCATTCTTGACGAAGGCGGCGCATGGCGGCCGGGTCGGCCGTCATGGCCGGAAAAAGAAGGTCGGTTTCCCCTTCGCGGTTTTCGGCGTCGAAGACGCACACGGGTTCGCCCCGGGCGAAGGCGGCAAGCGCTGCATCGAGGCCTGTGGGCATGTTCCGAGGCTTGGCCTCCCCTTCAAGAAGGGTCGTATCGGGTCTCTTCTGCCGGATTCGGCAACGCTTTGACCGGAAAGGGTTCTTCATGGGGGACCATTTCGGCGGCGATAGGGGGGGATGAGATGCCGGTAAAGTTTGGACCCGCGGGCGTCCCGCTTTCGTGCAAAGGACGCACGATCGTCGAGGGCATGGACGACATCATCGCCCTTGGCCTTGAGACGATGGAAGCACAGACCGTGCGGATGATTCAACCTCAGCACTTTGACCAGTACTGGCAAGCGGGTGTTCTCGCTGAGAAGACCGGTTTTGAGATGAACATCCACGGACCATACTACAGCGAATTGCTCGGCGGCCGGGTTGAACTTGGCCGCTCCTTGGCCAAGATCGAGGCGACCCTCCAAGCTGCCCGCACCATCAACGCCAGGCACGTCACCCTCCACACCGGCCACTACGGAGACACCGGCCGGGGCCGTGAAACCAACGAAACCGTGGCGAACGTCTTCGCGGGCGTGGTTGAGCGCCTTGAGGCCATTTGGAACGACGATGAAGACGAATTCCCCGTCTTCCCGTGGATCAAAAACGGCACCCCTTCGAAGGTCGGCATCGAGACATCCGGCCGACAGGAACTCTGGGGCAGCCTCGAAGAAGTCCTCGAAGTGGTCAACCACGTTGAGGGCACGATCCCCGTGCTGAACATGGCCCACATCCACGCCCGAGGCCACGGCAGCATGCGTACTTCGGAGGACTACGGAGAACTGTTCGACCAAGTTCGTGAAACCATTGGGACCAAGGAATTCTACTGCCATTTCTCAGGCGTTGAGCACCGCGGTGGCAACGCCCAGTTTTACACCCAAATCAAGAAATCGGACCTCAACTTTGAGCCCCTGGCTGAGTTCATCGTCGAAGACGGCGGTTGGCTTGACATCACCTTGATTTCTGACTCTCCTTTGTTGGAACACGACGCCATGTACATGCTCCAAAGCATCGAAAAGTCGCGTCACAAGCAAATCGAGCGCAAGGCCCGAGAAGACCGACGTCGCGCCCTCGCGCTGCAAACCGGAGCCAGCGTGGAGGATCTCAAGGCACGCGAGGCAGAACAAGCCGCCTTGCGCACCGCCCAACAAGCCGCTGAAGCGGCGCCTGAACCCGAAACGGCGCCTGAACCCGAAACGGCGCCTGAGCCCGCTCCGGAACCTGCACCCAAAGCCGAGGAAAAGCCTGCGAAAGGCAAGGCGAAAGCCAAGGGCAAGGCGAAAGCGACCAAGAAAGAAGACAAGAAAGACGAGAACGACGTCTTTGATTTCGACGAAGACGACGATGACCTGTTTTGAACAGGCCTCAACCGGGCTTCTACGCGGCGTTTTCTGGGGTTCGTCTTAAGACGCAAACGGGCGCCGTTGGTTTGGTCATCATGGCACGTATCGCCGTCCTCGGGCTTGGGAACTGGGGGACGGCCATCGCCCGCATCTGGCTTCAAGACGGCCACACCGTCAACGGATGGACCATCGAAGAGGACGTCTATGCCTCGATCATGACCAAGGACATCAACGACAAGTACCTGCCAGACCGCTCGCTCAAAGGCCTCGAAGTGACCATGCGCCTCGAAGACGCCATCGCCGATGCTGAAATCGTGGTGCTTGCGGTCCCATCGGCTCACATCCTCGGCGTGTTCGAATCCTTGCAGCCCCACCTTCGACCAAGCCATGTGCTGCTCGATTTGGCCAAAGGCCTCGCACCCGGAAAGCGGCTCATTTCTGAGGCCATCGAAGCCATGCTGGAAGCCAAAGGCATGCGGAATGCGCTCGCCGTCCTCACCGGACCGACCATCGCTCCGGAAGCTGCGGACGGCGTGATGACCACGGCGCTGGTGGCCAGTTCCGATCTTTCTGTGGCCACACGGTTGGCCGAGACCCTCACCACGCCGACCTTCGTTCTGCACCCAGCCAGCGACCCGGCAGGAGCGGAACTTTGGGGGGCGTTCAAGAACGTCGTAGCGTTGGCTTGCGGCCTTGTCGACGGCCTGAAACAGGTAGGAACCATCGGCGGTGACAACCTCAAAGCCGCCATTTTCTCAGCCGGATTCAAGGAAGGCTGCCTCGTGTTGCCTCAATTTGGAGCTCGGGCTGACGTCGCCTTCGGCCCGGCGGGATTGGGCGACCTCTACGTGACCGCGACCTCACCTCATGGACGCAACAGAGCCATGGGTGAAAAGTTGGGCAAAGGGATGTCTCTGGAAGAGGCCCTCGACGAGATGCACATGGTTGCGGAGGGCGTCCGAGCGGCACGGATGTTCAAGCAGCGCTCGGAAGACATGGACATGAGCCTGCCTTTCGTGGCCGCATTGAACGACCTCTTGGACGGCGCCATCACCCCAGAGGAATGCTGCCGTCGGATGGTCAGCCTCTGAGGGCGAATCCCTCATGTGCTCCCCCTCCGTCGCTTGCTCATGGCCGACCTGACCGAGTTGGAAGAGCGCCTCCATGCCTGGCTCGTCGAGAGCGATTTTGAAACGGTCCCTTGGAGCACAAAGAAGGCTGCGAAGGCCTTCAAGGTCGATGAAGAAGCCATCCTTGAAGCCGTGGCCAACTTGACTCGGAAGCTCCCCCAGCGGATTCAGGTTTCCTACGCTGACGGCTCCATGCACATTGCAGCCGAGTGACCCGCCCAGATGCTCAAGCGGTTTACCGCAAACCCTGGGACGATCGCGCTGCCCACCACAATTCGACCTCTTCTTCTGCGGTCGGATCCGACGTCAACGCGGGGTGACCAACGGGGCGGACGACCGTCAACAATTCCACGCACCCGGCCGCTTCGGCCGGGGCCGCAACCAAGGCCACTTCGCCAACCTTCACTCCGTTGCCGTTGGCCGCCAAGTCCGAAGTCACGTCCCATCGGCGGAAGGAAAGTTGCGTCAAGTCGCCGTCCAAGCGGTATGCACTGGTCGAGGCTTCGCCTTCGATGGGCGTCAACTGAAGGGTGTCTTCATCCACGGGAACAGGGAGAGGAGCTGAGTCCGTCAACAGCAACACTGCGTCGCGCATTTCTCGCTCGGCCATGTTGATGATGTCCCCAAGAAACAACACGCCTCCGGACAATCCCACGTCGCCACCTTGCCAGGGAACGCGCATGGTCGAAACGGTCACGACCGCCACGTCGACGCCGTCCCGGTCACCGGTCAAGAGGTGGTGGTGCTCTTGGAGGTGTGGCCAAGGCAGCCCTTTGTCCTCGAGGCCTTCGATCGGCTCTCCAAACGCAGCAACCACGGTGGGTGGAGAAGGTGGGAGAAGTCCAACCACGACCAAGCCGATCACAACCGAGACGACCATGCCCCAGCGCGGCCAACGTTCGTCCACCCAAGCGACTCGGCCAGCAGGGCTCAACCACGACAGGCCGAAGAGCACCAGCCCAAGCAAGAGCCATCCACCGGGGAGCACCCACCACGCCAAAAGAAGGCCAATGAGCACGTAGAGGCGCAAGCGGCGGTCGCCTTCCGGGCGCCACAGCACCGGCGTGGTGCCTTCACCCTCACCGGGCGTCTTGCGCAAGGTCAGCACAAGGTCAATCCCGACCACCACGGTCAGCATCACCAAGGACGGAAGCCAATCCAACATGCCCTTCGCCATATGCTGCGCCCCACCAACGTTCAAGCCTGCGGCCTGCATGGGCTGATTGAGGTTGGTCCATGCAGGTGACGCTCCAACTCGAAGGCGTCACCTTTCGCCACCTTGTTCCAGACCGGGAACGGCGCTTCAGGCGTAAGCTCGGCCCGGGCATTCATGATCTGGACCTCAGCCTCGGCGAGGGTGAACTCGTAGGGCTTGTCGGTCGAAACGGCGCGGGAAAGTCCACGCTACTCAAAGTCATGGCCGGAATTTTGCCGGTGCAGCACGGCGTTGTTCGCGACAGAAAAGGAACGGCGCAACCGCCCGAAGCCCTACGCCGCATGGTTGGCCACATGCCTGAGCAGGTGCGGTGGCAAGGCAAACGCACGCCGCTCGCCATGCTTCAGGAACTGGCGGTCATGGACGGCGGACGGCTCGACCTTGTTCAAGGAGCCATCAGGCTCGTCGGCCTTCAGGAGCAAATGGACCTCCCGATGGACGCCCTCAGCCAAGGCATGCGCCAGCGGCTGACCTTGGCCTCGGCCATGCTGGGCAGCCCTGAGGTGCTGTTGCTTGACGAACCGTACAACGGACTTGACCCGGCGGCTGCCCGAAGCCTCACGCGCGTCCTTACACGCTTGGCCCAACGCGGGGTAAGCGTGGTCATCTCCTCGCACCATCTTCACCAACTCGAAGGAGTCGTGAACCGTTTGCTGCTTCTCGATCGAGGGCGGCTGATCGCCCAAGGACCTGCTGACCGCCTTTCCGACGACCTCGGACTTGAGCGCCCGTGGGAAACAGTGGTCGAGGGCGAACGGCCCGAGGTGGACGACAAAGTGGAGGACCTCGGGCAGAGGCGATGGTCCATCCAAGGACCGAGGATGTCATCCGAGCTGCTGACCGCACTTGAGGGCCGTGAAATCATCCAGCATGGACGCCGTAAAGTGAACCTTGCAGACCTGTTGGACCGCGCCACAGGGGGCGAAGAGGAATGAGCCCAATGGCCCGTGTGGCATGGCTGACCGGCCGACGTGCTGCCCGTCAATGGTGGTCCACGCGGACCGTGGTGGCCCTCCCGCTGCTTCTTTTGGCCATCCCGGGATCTGCGTGGGGCCTTTCTGACCCGAAAACCACGCTCCCTGCTGACATTCCCCTCGACACACCGATGCAGATGCTGTTTGTCTCCAGCCTGTTCATCCTCCTGACCGCAACCCTCGCTGCCGTCCTGTACGCATGGGATGGCGTGAGCCGCGATCGCGCCTCAGGCGTGCTTGAGGTCCATCTGGGCCGAGGCATGGGACGACGCGGGCAAGCCACGGTCATCGCCGCGAGCCACTTGATGGTCACCACGCTTCCCGTGTTGTTGCTTGCGATGGTGGCCATCGTCATCATCCGGATTCGAACGGGGGCTTGGGCCTCGTTTGGAGACTCTGTGGTCTTCTTGGGATCAACCGTGCTTGTGGTCACATGGTACACGGCCATCGCATTGCTCGCTTCCTCCTACGCTCGAGACCAAGGCACCGCCATCGCTTTCGGCGTGGGCGTATGGTTCCTGTTCACCATGCTGTGGCTCCTGGTCACCAGCGTGCTTGCAGGCCTCGCCGGAATCGAGGTCGGTTCAACGGCCAACGCTCAGTGGGTGCAATTCGAGGCGATGGTGGACCTGCTTTCACCCAACGGCGTGTACCATCACTTGCTGGAGCTCAGGTTGGACGGCGTGGACCGTGGACTTGGCCCGGGACCGGTCCTTCTGGCCGCCCTCGCTTGGACCGTGTTGCCCCTCTGGTGGTTCCAGCGGCGCATAGAACGCTTGGCCCCCTGAGAACGTTGGCGAGGATTCAAGCCCAACGGGGGCGAGGGGGTAACATGACCACCCGCGTGACGGCCTGGTTCCTGCTCCTGCTCCTTGTCTTCTGTACCGTCCCGTTGGGAGACCAAAACCAGACCCTTGAACCACCGACTGAAGCCTTGCAGGCCGAAGGTCGACAACTGCAGGACGTCAACTGCTCAGGCATGACCTTTGAGGACTTGATCAGCTACGACCGTGCAGATTTCGAAATTGGCATCGATGCGGCATGGTCCGGTGCTTCCATGGTTGCCACGGCCTACGCCACAGAAGCACGAGCATCGGACGTCCGCACGGACCTTGACGGCCTCTTCGATGGCTTCCCCGGTGGAAACGATTCTTGGATTTCCACAGACGAACGTGAAGCGGTTCGTTCGGTTGGCCCGGCATGCATCTCAGACATGGACACAAGGATGGCGTTCCACGACGGAAACGGTGTGCGCGACCGTACTGAATCGCCAAACACCGTCAAGTTCATCGAAGACGGCATCGCCCTTGATGAGCGAAACTTGGTCCCCGAAGACCACCCAGATTACCGGCCATGTGCAACCTTTGGAACGACGACCAATTGCCGTGAAGTCCCCGTGAGCGCCACACAAGCCACGGAAATCGATCTTCTCCTTGCAGAGGGCGAAACCATCAACGCTGGCTTCGACAGCATCGAAGACCCAGCAGAGAACCCGTTTACCCTGTCCATGGTGACGACCAACATGACCCGAGCGGGATTGGCGTTGACCTTTCCCCTCCTCCCTGGATTGACCTTGGGCGCATGGTCGGTCCTTGACGACGGCGTTCCAAACACGGACGTGCCCGCTCCGGTGATGAACCGCACCGAAAACGGCAACCTCGTGGTGGAATTGGAGCTGGATTATCCCGAAGCCTCCTACCCCATGGAGCGCGTACTCTTCCTCGATTTCACCACCGAGGATTTGACCATCAACGACCCTCCTGAATGGATGAGCAACGCGCCGGCCAACGGCACGCGCATCGCCGTGGCTCCGAACGCTGAATCAGCCACCATCGGTGCAAGTGAGGTGGCCCTGTGGGTCAGCGACCGCCACGGCTGGCACCTCGAGTGCGAAGGCGAGAACGGATGGAACATCACCCATGCCGACGGCAACGAACCAACGCTCCACCGTGGCACCACCCGAGAAGGCGTGATCCTCTGCAAGGCCGTTGACGGCTACGGCTTGGTCTCTGAAGACAACCGATCTTGGTACGGTGCAGTGCCCTTCGATTGGAACGCGAGCCTCAACGACGACCTGCACGCGGTCGTGGAGATCACGCCCGGTGGCTCCACCGGATACACCCTTGCAGGAAACTTGGTGCAGGGCGAGCGTTCCACGGCTCAAATCTCCATGATGGTCAGCGGCCCAACCTTGTTCGACCACAGCACCCAGGGATTGAGCCCAGGTGGATTTGTGTGGGAATACCGCCTGACCGGAGGCGGCTGGCTCGTCAGCGAAGCGCGCATCAACCTTGGATTGGAATTGCCCAACACTCCGCCCACAATCACCCTGACACGAGGGCTTGACGGTTCCAACGGTACGATGAACGCCCTCGGAACGAGCATCATCGTGGCCGGTGAGGTCGTGGACCCAGAAGGTGAAACCGTCACCCTGTCCTGGCGTTTGTGTGGTGCATCCTCCGCTGACGTTCGCGTCAATGGAATGACCTGGGAAGCCGACGTTCGGACGATTGCATGCGAGCAGCAAGGCGTTGAAGTCTACGACATCACCGTCACGGCCGAAGACGCTTCGGGAGCCTCCAGCACGCTTTCCTTCGTCGTCGATGTCCGAGAAGAAGTGGTTCAACCGGAACCAACCAGCACGACCGAAGAAGAGAGCAGGGGCATCCCTGGACCGGGTGCAGCCATGGGCG
>QQSJ01000031.1 GCA_003602635.1 Candidatus Poseidoniales archaeon | reverse complement strand
TTTCCCATCCCCTCTGTCTGCTCTCACCCTGTGTGTTCACTGGTGGTCCTCGCTGGAAAATTTCTGACGTGCCTGTGCTTTTTCTGCACGGGCGTCGATGAGCGCATCGATGTCGCTGCGCACGGTGAGTTGGTCGCGGATGGCCAGGTCAAGGCCCTGACGTGTGAGCATCTTGGCGTCCATGCCGGTCAGGGCGTGCACGGCCTCGATCTGGGGCATCACGTCTTGGCCGAGATCGATGGTGACGCGGCCCATGCCGGCCTTGAGTGGCTCGTCATCGAGCAGGCTCTTGATGGCCAGTCGAATAACGTCCGAGCGGCTTCGCGTGCCGTCCAAACCCACGCGCTGCTCGAGGCGCGCGATGTCGTCCTCCGAGAGGCGGAGGGACACAAGTTGGGTGGGTGCGGTCATGGGGCTCGTTTCCAGACACATGAATTCGGTATATAAATTGTATTACAAATGACATCAGAACGTATTACGACAAAATTCGGCGGAAGCGACAAAGCATTCCCCTATGGTTGAGTGACATGGAACGCCTTCTCCTCCCACAGCCGTTCGTCATCATCGCGTTGATGATGGCCTTTGGAGGGCCTGGTTTTCTGATCGTAGCGAGCGTGTTCGGCCCGTTCGTGCTGTTTCCAGATGACGCCGTCCTGGGCATTCCCGCAGGGGTCTTCGAAGGCCTTGTGTTGCTGCTGGTCGAGTGGGGCGGCGCAGCCGGGTTGCTTGCGGTCACCAGGCCGTTGTTGTGCATGGAAGTGGACGAGCACGAGGTTCGGATGGTGTCCGCCCTCGGCCTGGTCCTCCCCTCCTTCGTCGATCGCATCCCTCGTGATGAAATCTTCAAGGTCGAAGGGGTCACAGAATCACGGAAGGACGGTGAGGTCCACCGCCTCAAGGTGTACCGGAAGGGCATCGGGCCCAAGACGTACTCCGCTCCCACCGAATCCGTGCTCAAGCGGGCTGTCGCGTTGTTCGATGACGTCAACACGGCTGATTCGGCTCCGGCCGTGGAGCAGGCACCAGACGCCAGCGTCGCTCCTTGGGATCAGCTCTGAACAGCAGAAGGGCTATCCCCGTCCGTCGTGAGGAGGGGGCATGGACGCTGAGCGCCGGGCCCAATGGCTGTACTACCGCATCGCAGAGGCCGCCTATGCCGACGAGATCGTCACAGGCGACGAAGCCCAGATCCTCAGCATCATTGCACGCTCCTTGGGCTTGGGGCCCATGGACGCCATGGAGATGCTGACCGCCGCCCGCGCCGGAGACGACCCGTTCACGAACGAAGAGGCGCCTGACATCAAGATGGAGATGGGCGACGCGACCACCTACCAGGGAGCGCTCATCGCAGCGCTGGACGACGAAGTCATCACCGAAGACGAATGGGCGATGCTCAACCTCTTCCGCTCCTTGCTCGGCTTGCAGCCCGAGGACCACGCGACCATCGAGGAGGCCATCCGCAGCATGGCCGAGGTGGACGAAGACGGCGAGCGACGTTTGGAACGCCTTCAGCAGTACCTCGTGGCTCACCCGCTCGAGTGAGCAACGGCGCCACCCTCAAGCACCAGGGCGTGGAGCCCTGTGTATGGCCGCTGACGTGCTCGGTGCACCGGTCGGGGGGGCCATCTCCGTCGATGACCACCGTGCCCTCCTGGCCATCACCATCGGGCCTCAGCAGGCGGACCTTTCCTTCGAGCAGCGGTTGGCCCATGAGCAGGGCTGGGAGCTTGGCTTTGCCAAGCGAGCGGTCCAGGAATACCTCCGCTTTGCGTACCTGTGCGTGCACGCCGGTCCTTGCACGCCCTCGGTTGAAGTCGATCAGGTCTGGCACCTGCACCTGACCTACAGCCGGGATTACTGGGGTCCGTTCACGCAGATGCTCGGTCAGGAGTTGCATCACGGTCCAACCGAAGGCGGTCAGGCCGAAGACTCGCGCTATGAAGCGCAGTACGCCTCGACACTGGCCGCGTACACCGCGGTCTTCGGTCGCGACCCTCCGTCGGACCTCTGGCCGCCAGCCAAGGAGCGCTTCGCGTCCTTTCCCCACCAGCGCTGGATTGACCTGCGCAAGCACACACTGACCTCCCGCAAAACGCTGGCGTTGGTCGGGGCAGGGCTCTTCCTCGGTGGGCTGATGCTGGGCTGGTCGTTGGGCTCGTTTTGACCGATATCGGGACAAGCCTCAATGGTTGACCCCCAGTTCCAACCACATGTTCAGCCGTCGCTCAACCCTTGCGCTGCTCGTGATGATGCTCCTCATTCCGATTTCATCAGGCACGGCCGTTGCCGAGGAAGGCACGGATCCCTTGTCGAATTTCCCTCCCGTGCCTGAGAGTGAGTGGTATGTCTACGACGTCGCGGACGTGATTTCCAACGAAACGGAGGCCGAATGGGAGGCTGATCTTCGTGTTGCCCACAGGCAAAGCGGACGCTTGGTGCGTCTGGTCACCATCCCCAGCATGTGCGATTTCGACGAACGCTTGCACCGCGGGGAGGCGGACTTCCGGATGTGCCAAATCGATTGGACGTTCGATGAGTGTTACGAGTGTGGGTATGCCGACCTTGAGTACGGCACGGAGGATTCCTACGCTGCCCGGATGTTCAGGGCTTACGGCATGGACACGACCACAGAACCAAGCATGCTCATTGCTCTCTCAACGGAGGATCGTCGGTTCAAGTACGTGATGCCCGACCACACCACGTCTGAGCAGCGCTTTTCCGGTCAACAATTTGAGAAGCACAGTTGGCGCTTGAGCGATGCTGCAGACGGGTACGGTTCGTGGGAGGACGGACTGGAGCCGCACGTCGAATTCGGCCTGCTTGTTTCTGAAGGGAAGACCACTCCCTACTCACCCGCCGTGCAAGCCGCCCTGATTGGTGGTTTGGTTGTGGCCGTGCTTTGCATGGTAGCGGGTTTCCTGCTGAGCTCTCGGGGTTCGTTGCTCACCAAGCCTGCCAGAAATCGGCTTGCTTTGGGGGCGTACAGAGAAATGTCTGTGTTGATTCATGCCCGCTTGACCCTTGACGGCAATTTTGCCGCCATGGAGCGCTACCGTGGACACATCGAAGCGATCGAGAAGGCTATGGAGATTTACCAAGGGTTTGCTGGCAGCGTCCGCGGGCTGGCCGAAGCCTCCTCGGAATTCGATGAACCGATAAGAGAGTACGAGGAAGAACAACTTCGGAAGGTGCTGGCAGAGGTCGAAGCCTGCTTTGAGGAGATGGGCCTTCACCGCTCAGAAGGGCGCCAAGAGGTCGAATCAGCGGTGGCCTTTGAGCCGCTTGAGTACGGGCATGACGTTGAACAGATTCACGGTCAAGTCGACGTCATTTCGTCGACTTGGAAGAAGCTTCGTGCCCCTGCTTGGTTGGGCTTTATTGTGGCCGCTGTCTTTGTGGCGGCTTCCTTTGTGGAGCAAGGTGGGGCTTGGGGCTCCGTTTCACCCTACCATTTTGCGCT
Source organism: Candidatus Poseidoniales archaeon (assembly GCA_003602635.1). GTDB lineage: Archaea > Thermoplasmatota > Poseidoniia > Poseidoniales > Poseidoniaceae > MGIIa-L3. Next base: position 8,032 of record QQSJ01000031.1, on the reverse strand, counting down.
CCATGAGGGCAACGTCCTGCCCCTCTTGGGCGGTTTGATTCCATTGTTCATCGGCCTGGTTATGGAAATCATTGTCTTGGGGTCGAGCATGGTTGAGGCCCTTCCTGAGCGCGGTACAACCAGCGTGGATTTCGCGGCGTTGGGTTGGCCCATGTTCGGCGCGACCGTGGCCTATGGATACGGTGCTACACTTGTCGGCCACGACGAGCATGGCTCGCCGATCTACGAGACGTATCGTGACGTATCTGATTCAGGCGGCAGCGGTGGCGGCGGCGGCTGCGGCGGCGGCGGCTGTGGCGGCGGTGGATGCGGCGGTGGCGGCGGTTTCTGAGGCCGATTCGCATCACGCAGTGGCCGTGTTGTATGTGCAGGCCGGGGCAACGGTTAGAAACGGTCTGAGGGTCGCTTGACGCAACCTGAAGGTGACCCCCATGAGCATCGTCCACGACGTCTTCGAATCCGTGAAGCAACGCGACCCCGACCAACCGGAATTCCACCAAGCGGTTTGGGAAGTGCTCGAAAGCCTCGAGCCGGTGCTCGAAAAGCACCCTCACTACGGCGACGTGGTCAAGCGCATCGCTGAGCCGGAGCGCATGATCCAATTCCGCGTGTCCTGGATGGACGACAACGGCGACCTGCAGGTCAACCGAGGTTTCCGCATTCAGTTCAACGGCGCGATTGGTCCCTACAAGGGCGGTCTGCGTTTCCACCCCTCGGTGAACGCGTCGATCCTCAAGTTCCTCGCCTTTGAGCAGATTTTCAAGAACAGCCTGACGGGCCTTGCGATGGGCGGCGGCAAAGGTGGTTCGGACTTCAACCCGAAGGGCAAGTCGGACGCCGAGGTCATGCGCTTCTGCCAGGCCTTCATGATGGAACTCTGGCGCCACATCGGCCACAACCTCGACGTGCCTGCGGGCGACATCGGCGTTGGCGGTCGTGAAATTGGCTACATGTTCGGCATGTACCGCAAGCTCCGCAACGACTTCGAGGCCGGCGTCCTGACCGGCAAGGGCCTCGACTACGGTGGCTCGCTTATCCGCCCCGAAGCCACGGGCTACGGCTGTGTGTACTTCGCCCGTGAGATGCTCGCCACCAAGGGCAAGTCCTTCGAAGGCGCCACCGTGGCCATCTCCGGCTCCGGAAACGTCGCTCAGTTCGCGGCGGAGAAGGTCCTCGACCTCGGCGGCAAGCCCGTGACCATGTCCGACTCCAGCGGCTGGATTCACGTGCCAGGTGGCATCGACCGTGCCATGCTCGCTGAGATCATGGACCTGAAGAACAACCGCCGAGGGCGCATCTCCGAGATGGGCAACCACGACGGCGTGACCTACACGCCTTCCCAGCCCGAGCCCTCGCTCAACGGCCTGTGGGGCGTCAACGTGGACGTTGCGCTGCCCTGCGCCACGCAGAACGAACTGAACGGCGAAGAAGCCGCGATGCTCGTCGAGAACAGCGTCATCGCGGTTGCAGAGGGCGCCAACATGCCCTGCACTCCCGAAGCCGTGACCGCCTTCCAGAACGCTGGCGTGCTCTTCGCACCCGGCAAGGCCAGCAACGCCGGTGGCGTTGCGACCTCTGGCCTCGAGATGTCCCAGAACTCGCTCCGCTTGTCGTGGACCCGAGAGGAAGTCGACGCGCGTCTTGAGAAGATCATGATCGGCATCCACGAGAACGCCGCGGCCGCCGCCAAGGAATACGGCCGCGAAGGCGACTACGTGTTCGGTGCGAACGTGGCCGGATTCCGCAAGGTCGCCGACGCGATGATCGCTCAGGGCATTGTCTGACGTTTTCTCACCTCCCTTCGGGGGAAGCATGAGAAGCAACGTCGTGCATGGTTCCGCATGGTCGAGACCGAGGCCCTTCTCACGGTCTTGACCGTCCTCGCCATCGGCTTGGTCACGCCTGGTCCAAACAACGTCACGTGCGTCGTTCATGCCGGCGTTCACGGTGCTCGTGCCAACGTCGTGCTCATCGCTGGTATGCTGGTCGGTTTCCTGACCGTTCACCTTGTGAGCGGCTTGTTGGTCGAACAAGTCAACGAGGACAGCCTGTTGTGGGTGGGGCTTCATTGGTTTGGCCTGCTTTTCCTTGGGCTTATCGCCGTCCGTCTCTTGACGTTGAGGCCTGCCTCCATCCGAGATTCCATGGACGGGGAGGGTTTGGAGTCGCTGCTTCGTTTGCAGGACGGGACCGTGCCACGGTTGGGTTTCCGCACGGGCGTGATGATGCAATTCGTGAACGGCAAGGAATGGGCGCTGGTCATCACGATCATGCGTCAAGCGCTCGACGCTTTCGGCGGTGGGCTCTCTGGTATGCTGCTCATTGCGTCCCTGACCTGCACAGGCGGCGTGGCTGCGATGAGCATGTGGAGCGTTGGTGGGGGGCGACTGACCAACGTGCTGCGTGAGGATGTGCGTGGTCGGCGCGTGTTGGTGGGACTTGGACTTCTGGTGTTCTTCCTTCTCGTGGCCCTCGGGCTTCGTGGGCCTTGATCACTCCGAATTGTGTTCAATCCAATAGGCGACAAGGTCACGTTCAGCGCGCTGGAGGTGTTCGGCAACCGTCGCCTGACGAATGTTCAGACGTTGGGCCAACTCACGCTGTGAGGACCTTCGTGGCGTGTCGTAGTACCCCATTTTTTCTGCCGTTTCCAGCACTTCTCGGCGACGCGGAGACAGGGATGGTCCCACGCCAGCGATGCCTGGCTGCGAACGTGAAATCCGGAGTTTCAGGTTGCCAGGCACCAAGGAGTCCAAGCCTTTTCTGTACGCGCGTACGCCATTCGCGGTTCCCGAAATGGTGATGCGAAGCCCCATCGTTCGGTTGAGCCATGTCGGGCGTGAAAGCCAGCACCCCTTCGTGGTGGTGAACAGGCGCATGATGGGCCCCGTGGTGTGGATGGTTGCGAGGACGTGCGTCCCGTTGCGGGCATGGACGGTGTGGACGCTCAGCGAGCTTTCAGGGGGGATGTCGTCCACGTCTTTCCCTTCCATGAAGGTAATTTCCACCACGAGGTCCATGCCGTCTCCATGTGTTCCGAGGCCGGAGAGGACCTCAATGTGCTCTGCCACGTCCATCATGTGGATGCCTGGAAGGCCTGCGCCTTGCGCCGCATCCACATCGACGCTGATGTGACGGAGGGGGACGTTCATCGCAGGCATAGCCCCCTATCATGATAGGTTCAAACGCTCTTGGTCTTCAACGTTCCTTCTTGGGTCATGTCCGGCGTAGCCTCTCCCTTCACGACCCGTCGAGCCATGTTGCTCGTCGTGTTGATGGTGCTCATGGGTCAAGCCGGTTACTTCCAATCCGGATACTGGATGAACGACGGGGAATCGGCGCCCGTCGAGCCTCTTGCGAGGGCCACAGACGGCCCGATGGCCACCTTTTCGACGGATGTGTTCCCGAGCCTTGATGCGGACATTCGTGCCGGCGATCTCAGCGACTGGACCTTCTGGGAGGATGAAAACGGCTTCGAGGGCTTCGGCCCATGGGACACGGGCGTGAAATACAACCAGAATGGACACTGGTACAACAGCCAGCACATGCTGAGCACTTATGACGTGGACACAGCGAGCAGCCTCACGTTCACAAACCATTTGGGCGCAGGTCTGGGGGACTTCGCGACGTCGACGGCCAACCTCAGCCTTGATCTCCCGTTTGCCGCTCAGCTCACCTTCGGATACGTGACGCAGAATCAACACTGGAACGCGTCCGAACTTCACATTGACGTGCTTCAGTCCGGTTCGGTGCTGACCTCCACGAGCATCGACCACAGCGGTCTGTATTACACCAACATCCGAGAGGGCACGGCGAGCCTTCTCGTGCCTGCGGGCGTGAGCACGGTGTCCCTCAGCCTGGACGTGAGCAGAACATCAGGGCAGACCTATGCAGGCGGCTTTTGGCTGCTGCACGAGTTTTCGGTCACGGCTCCGAACGCCTCCACCGTCATGTCGCTTGGCAGCGACCACGCGTGCGTGCTGGCTTCGGACGGCGACGCCAAGTGCTGGGGCGCCAACAACGTCGGGCAACTCGGCCAAGGCCACATCGAGAACATGGGCGACGAGGTCGCAGAGATGGCACAAGACTTGCCCTACGTCCTGTTCCCCGAGAACACTTCCGCTTACGCCGTCTCTGCTGGTGGCGAGCACACTTGTTACCTGGTGACCACGCCTACCACCGAAGGCATGCCGCTGTGTCTGGGTCGCGTGAACCTGCTGGGGTACGGCTGGAGCGACGACGGGGCCATCGGTGACGGCTACCAAGAAGACGCGTCTCAGATGCCGGATTGGCCCTTGCCAACCGGCCGTCATGTGGACCAGATCGAGGCCGGTTGGAACCACACCTGTGCGCTGTTTGACGACGGCAGCATGGGCTGCTGGGGCGACAACACCCACGGTCAACTCGGGACGGGCAACACCTCCTTCCTCGGTGATGCCGCGGACGAAGTCGGCGACGGCCTTGCGCTGGTCGACCTGCCCGCGGACACCACCGTGACCTCGATGGCGCTGGGCTGGGACCACACCTGCGTCTTGTACAGCACCGGCGACGTCGCCTGTTGGGGCAACAACGCTCACGGGCAGTTGGGCCTCGGGTCCACCACGGCCGTCGGTGACGGCGCCGGTGAGATGGCAAGCAACCTGGTCAACATCAGCCTCCCCTCTGGGGTGAACGCCACCTCCATCACCGCGGGCGACGGGTTCACCTGCGCGGTGTTCAGCGACGAATCCATCCGCTGCTGGGGCCGCAACGACGTCGGGCAACTGGGCCAGGGCAACACGGCCACCTACGGCGACAACGGCGGCGAGACCGTCGGTGGACTGTCCGCGATCGATCTGGGCAGCACCTACGCTTCGGGCACGAAGATCCTCGACGCAGGGCGCGACCACGTGTGCTCGGTCATCGAGACCAGCAGCACGGCGGGCGCCATCAAGTGCTGGGGCGGCAACGCCGACGGCCAACTCGGTGTTGGCGACGCAGGCAGCGACAAGCACCGCGGCGACCAATCGGGTGAAATGGGGTCCAACCTCGAAACCCTCGGCACCACTCCGGCCGTGACGGGTCTGGACGTCGGCGGTCTCATGCGCTTCGAGGTGGGCGACCGCTTCGCGTGCCTGATGCGCTTGAGCGACGGCACCGACACCGACCCGCAGGTCCAGTGTTGGGGCGCTTCTTCTCAAGGCCGACTTGGGTACGGCAACACGGAAACCTTGGGCGACTCGTCCACCGATTCCATCCCGAACGATGACGTGCAATTGAAGCTCAACGAAGCTTACGCGCACGCCAGTTGCCTCGGCACGAACCTGCCCAATCAAGTTGAGGTGGACACCGCGGACGCTGCACGTCATGCGAAGGTCCTCGCCGACGACGACGCGTGCCCGGTCATCGTCTACACCGATGACGATGCCTCCTCTGTGATTATGGCCGTGTACCACAACAACCGTTGGGTCGAAGAGACCGTGTTCGAAACGTCGGAAGACGTGGTTGACCTCGATGCAGGCATCGCCCCCGACGGGCGCGTTCACGTCGCATGGGTCGAAACCTCCAGCACCTCGACGAACTACGTCTACCATGCCAGCAAGAGCATGGGGCAATGGTCGAGCACCTCGGTGTTCTTCGGCTTGGACGAAGTGGGCATGTTGCTCTATCCAGACGGAGGGATTGAAGTCGTGATGATTGCAGCCACAAGCAATTACATTCATTCGCGCCTTTCGACCGACGGCGGCGAAACCTGGGGCCTTGACATCAGCCGGAACTACGGCAGCACCGCGACGTGGAGCGACCTCAACGTGGCCCTCGACGACGACGGCGTGGCCTACGCGTCTTACAACGTGGACGGGACGCTACGCGTCATCAGCCGCCCTGCCGGTGGCGATGGCGTTGGCCCAGACGATTGGACGGCCCACGTGGACGTGCGAAGCGACCTCTCCGACGACGGCGACGTGGAACGCCAGAGCCTCGTCAGCAGCGTCGGCTCGCTCGGCGGCATGCTTTCCGTCTCCTTGACGAACGCCTCGGCGTTGGCGTACAGCAACAACAAGATGGCCACCGGCAACAGTCAGTCGTGTGGTATCCTTGCCAACGGTTCCCTGATGTGTTGGGGTTACGACAATTGGGGCGCACTGGGTGACGGTAGCACCTCCGGTTCCAACCAGCATGCACCTGTGTGGATCGACCTCGGAACTGGACTGACCGCTGAGTCTGTGGCGTACGGCAACCACTACGGTTGTGCCGTCCTCAACGACGGCTCCCTCAAGTGTTGGGGATACAACAGCAATGGACAAGTCGGTGACGGAACCACGTTGGACAGGCATTCTCCTGTGGCCATCGGCCTTGGAACCGGCCGGACGGCGGGGGCGGTCGCCCTCCACAACGCGCACACGTGCGCCATCCTTGACGACGGTTCCGTGAAGTGCTGGGGCGACGACACGTACGGAGAACTCGGCAATGGCGCAGGGGTCGTCGACACCACCTCTCCGTCGACGACCGTCAATCTCGGCACAGGCCGAACGGCGGTGGCCCTCGACGTTGGGACGGACCATACCTGTGCCGTTCTCGACAACGGATCGCTCACGTGCTGGGGTCGCGACCACACCGGACAGTTGGGCAATGGAGCAGTCATCACTGGAAACCAACACGATCCCGGCTTTGTTGACCTTGGCACGGGTCGGACCGCAATCGCCGTTTCGACAGGCAATGCTCACACCTGCGCCATCCTTGACGACGGTTCCCTGAAGTGCTGGGGTGACGACCAGTACGGTCAACTTGGGAATGGAGCAACCATCACGGGCGCCGTTCCCTCACCGTTCTCCATTGACCTTGGCACGGATCGCACCGCCGTGGCCGTCGCCACAGGCAATCGAAACACGTGCGCCATCCTCGACGACGGTTCCGTGAAGTGCTGGGGCGAAGATAGCCAAGGCCAACTGGGCAACGGAGCCTCCACCACCGCCAATCAACCCTCGCCGGTTTCTGTTGACCTTGGTACGGGTCGGACCGCGGTCGCCATCGACGTCTTCGGCTACCACACGTGCGCCATCCTTGACGATGCGTCCATGAAGTGTTGGGGATTGGATGCGACCGGCCAGGTGGGCAATGGAAACAGCGCCACCACCACTTATCACACTCCAACCCTGGTCACAGGAAGCCACACGTGGGACGTGACCTCGACGACGAGCAACGCCTCGTCCGATACGGCTGGCGACGCCACCGTCAGCGCCTGCCTCGACGGGTGGTCCTCGTGCACCACGGCTTCGGACTGGACGGTGGACGCCAGCCTGTCCGGCATCAATTCGACCACGATGGCCATGGCCGTGGACCTCGACCAGAACCACTACCTCGCCTACAATTCGAGCAACGGCCTCATGCTGACGGGCGTCGGTGCCGCCGGCGCGGTGCCGCCGACGACCACCTTGTGGCCGCACGGCGTTGAGGAAGTCGACTTGCATTGGTCGTCTCCCGGCGTCTTGCACGCGGCGGTTCGTAACGCCAGCGACGGCCACCTCTGGCTGGTCCGCGTCGACGGTTTCGGCGGCGTTGGGATGAACGTGGACCTCGACGGCGACGGCTGGCTCGGCATCGACGAGCAAGCCTGCGGTACGGATGCGCATGACGCGTCGTCCACGCCTTCCGACGCGGACGGTGACGGCTTGTGCGACGACGTCGATCAGGTGGACGACGAGGTTCATCCACGTGGTTCGCGCACCATCGCCCTTGGCGATGCGTTCGGCTGCGCCGTCACCGGTGACGTCGCACTTGACTCGACCCAACCGGCGGTCGTCTGTTGGGGCGCCAACGATGAGCAGCAGGTGGGCAACGCCACGGCCACCGCGGCCAGCACCGTCAGCGTGGATGCTGCACATGGCGTGGATTTGCCATACGGTACCGTCGTGGTGGACCTCGACGCCGGTGAGCGCCACGCGTGCACCGTCACCACCGAAGGTGAGGTGTTCTGTTGGGGCGCCAACGACCACGGCCAACTCGGCCGTGACACCGGCCACGCCAGCGCCTTCGCCGGCTTGGTGGACCTGCC
>QQSJ01000030.1 GCA_003602635.1 Candidatus Poseidoniales archaeon | reverse complement strand
GGCATGCTGCTGACCATTGGGCTGGCACCGGCCAACGCGGACGGCACCGGCCTCGACTGGTCGACCACGCGCATTCAGACCTTCGACGTCAGCGACCCCACCACGCCAACCCAGAACGATCACCTCGACCTGGCGCCCGTCGAAAACCCCGGCGAGGGCGGTTGGAGTTGGGGCTGGTCTGAGGCCACCTACGAGCACAAGGCCTTCCAGTACTGGGCGCCCAAGGGCCTTCTTGCCGTGCCGCTGTCCACCTACCGCTACAACAGCTGGACCGATGCGTCCGGAGGCCACCATTGGTCCTACGAGTACGTCTCGAAACTCATGCTCGTCGAGGTCAACGAGACCTCCGGGGAACTCTCCGTGTACGGCGAAGTGGATCACTCGCTCTTCTTCGATGCCGAGGACGGCCGCTGGTGGGGCGGAGAAACGCAAATCCGCCGTTCCATCTTCATGGGCGATTTCGTGGTCGCCCTTTCAGCAGGTGGCGTGACCGCCACGAACCTCAGCACCCTCAACCAGTCCGCTTCGGTCGAGCTCGACCGCCAATGGCCGGAGTACTACAACATCTGGGCCGAGGACGCTGAGGAAGAGGAGGCCAAGGTGGACACCAGCGAAGGCAAGGATGACGACCGCGAAGCCAAGGGCGACGATGGGAAATCCACTTCGGACGAATCCGATCGGCCGGACGACGATGACGCAGGTGCGGCACCGGATTCGGACCGTCAGTGATCGAAGGCCAGGCGAAGCACGGCCACGATGGTGTCCACTTCATCCTCGGTCAGGTCGCTGGGAAGGCGCACGTCGCAAAGCCCGGCCAGCACCGCGTCGCCCTTCGGCAAAGCACGCGCTTCGACGTAGCCCCAGTGCCGGTGCACGCTGGTGAAACCGGTCGCCTGAGGTCGGCCAAACCACTTGATGGGCACGCCGCGCTCTGCACAGACGGCCAAGCGATGCTCGATGGCGTCCGACGGCAAATCAGCGATGAATTGGAAGGAGGTTGGCGCGTGCACCACCTCGTCCAAGGTGCGAGGTACGCGAAGGTTCGGAAGGCCGCGAACGCCCGCTTCGAGCCGGCCGTAGATGGCCCGCCATGCGTCGTTTCGCTCCTCGAGGCTTGCCAATTGCGGCAGCGCGATGGCGGCGGCCAACTCATTGAGGCGCATGGAGCAGTTCGGCGTGTGGGGCGCCCAGCGCTGAATCACGTCTTCCGAAGGCGGCGTGCCGTGCTGGGCGTGGAGCATGTACGCGCCTGAGGCAAGGATGGCACGGGCCGCGAGGTCTTCGTCATCGGTGACGATGATGCCCCCTTCGCCGGCGTTGATCTGCTTCCATGTCTGCAGGCTGAAGCAGCCGGCCGCACCAAACAGGCCGGTGGGGGTGCCGTCGTAACTGGCGCCCAGGGTGTGGGCACAGTCTTCGATGAGGATGACGTCATGGGCCTCGCACAAGGCGACCACGCCCGCCATGTCGGCGACGTGTCCGCGCATGTGGGACAGCAGGAAGGCCTTGGGCCGGTGTTCAACGATCGCGGTTTCGAGGTCGACCAAGTCAACACGAAGGTCGGCGTCCACGTCGACCAGGACCACCTTCGCCCCGAGGTGTTCGATGGCGCCGGGAACGGGCGCGAGGGTGAAGGCGTTGAGCAACACTACGTCATCCGCTTCCACGCCGGCGGACCGCAACGCGAGGAACATGGCCGAGCCACCGGAATTGACCGCGACGGCAAAGCGGGTGCCGAAGTGCTCGGCGAAGGCTCGCTCAAGGCGAGCCACCCACGTGCCTTCCGGCACGTGTTCTCCGTACCGGAACAGCCGGGCGCTGTCCAGCACAGCGCCGGCGCCCTCCATCGCGGCGGCCGGCAAAGGGGGCACGGAGGTCAACGGACGCTCAAGCCGCGGCCCCTCCATGCGCCTCCGAGCACGGCCCACCTCATCAAGCCGTCCGGCAGCCGGCAGCGCGAGGCTTCAAGAATCGAGGTCGGATGCGGTGAACCATGTCCCTCTCGATGCGCACCGTCGGCCGCATGTTCGGACTCTCTGGAATCATCGGCGTGGCCGCGTGGTTGGTTGACGGGACCGTCATGATGGGCATGCTCGCGCTCATCGCGGCCTGCGCAGCGACGGCCCTCGTGTGGGCCATCGCTGAATCATCTCCCTTTGGGGGGGCCATCGACCTGCGGGCGGGGACCTTGCTCGGCCACCTCGGCGCTTTCCTGGTGGGCATGGTGTCCACCCTTTGGATGGTCAACAGCCTTGGCTACCCTCTGGTGGAATCCGCCCTTACGATGCTCGCGACCGTGGGCACCGGCTACGCCACCTACCTGTGGATGGAGCCCAACGTCAAGGCGTGAGCACGGCGAAGGGTGAAGGGCTGCGGCGCCCCCCTCGCAGCATGGCCACCCATGGAGACCATCCGGACCTTCCCGCCTCCGTGGACGCCTTGTTGACCGAACAGGTCTCCACGTTGTTCCTCAAGGCGGGGTGTTTGCCTCGCACCAAAGCAGGGCACATCTCCGAACTTCGGTTGGGTGAAGTCGAGGGCGTCGAAGAGGCGTGGGAGACGCCACAGATGTCGGAATTGATGGACGAATTCCGAGACCTGGTCGACGCGAACGACGACCGAAGCGACTGCTTCCTCGAAATCGACCGGAAGGGGTGTCAAGTCATCCAGCTGGGCGATCTGCGCATCACCATGGCGTGGCCACCGTTCGCCGACGCCCATGAGATCACCATCGTGAGGCCCGTGGCGCGGCTGGAAATCGAGGCCTACGACCTCGATCAGCGCCTCATCGACCGCTTGTCGGATCACCACCGTGGTGTGTTCATCTCCGGCCGACCGGGGTCCGGGAAGACCACATTGGCCCAAGCCATCGCAGGCCACCTCGATCGCAACGTGGGTGCGATGGTGAAGACCATGGAAGCACCGCGCGACCTCCAACTCGCCGATCGCATCACGCAATACGCGCCGCTGGAAGGCGACTTGGAGAAGACTGCGGAGATCATCTTCCTCGTCCGTCCGGATTTCGTCATCTTCGACGAGGTCCGCCGCGCGCGTGATTTCGAGATCTTCGCAGACGTCCGCCTTGCTGGTGTTGGCCTTCTGGGCGTCACGCACGCCAACTCCGCGCTGGAAGCCGTGCAGCGCCTCATTGGGAAGGTCGAACTCGGCCTCGTCAGCCAGGTGCTTGACACCATCATTCACGTTGAACAAGGCCAGATTGCTCAGGTGCTCGAACTGAAGATGACCGTGAAACCCCCTTCAGGAATGCAAGAAGAATTGGCTCGCCCGGTCATCGAAGTCTGCACCTTCCCCGACGGCCAAGTGACCCACGAGATGTTCGCCTTCGGGCAGGAGATTGCCGTGGTGCCCGTGGGCGGACCGCAGGGCCATGAATCGCCAATGCGCAAGCTGGCCAAGGCCCAACTCGCCCACACCATTCGACAGTGGGTGGGCGTGGAATGCACCATCGATTTCACCAGCGACGTGACGGCGACGATCTACGCTCCAAAGCACATGGTCGCGCCGCTCATCGGCAAAGGAGGCGAAAACGTTCGACAGCTGCAGGACGAACTCGGCGGCCTCCGCCTGACCATCGAGTCCTTTGCCGACTTGCCTGAACACCTCAGCCGCCCCTCGCGCGCCGATGCACGCGATGGCTGGGTGGACCAACAAGACCGCCGTGCACGGAATTCACGGGCCTGGGAAGACGACGGACGCCCTCGGCGACCGGCCAAAGGCAAGGGCGGGAAAAAGGGCAAGAGAAACCGCTGAGCCAACGCTCAGAGCCCTTCCAACCAGGTCTGCAAGCGACGCATGCCTTCCGCGATGGACGCTTCGTCTGTGGCGTAGGACATGCGAATCAAACCCTCGCCACCGGCCATCAGTGAGCCGGGAATGACGGCCACACGCGCTTCTTCGAGGGCTCGGTCAGCGAACGTGACGTCGTCCATGCCCGTTCCCGTGACGTCGGCCAGGGCATAGAAGGCCCCTTCGGGCATTGGGGCGTGAACGCCCGGCAACCGTTGCAAACCCTCGTGGAAGAGGACGCGCCTTGCGGCGAAGGAATCGGCCATCGCCTGCACCTCGGCCTTCAGCCTAAGGGCCAGTTCGGCCGCGGGCATCAGGAAGGTGGGCACGTGCGTGGACGCGCTGGTGTTCAACGTCATCACCGCTTGCATGAGGTCGTGTGGGCCCGTGATCCATCCAAGCCGCCAACCCGTCATGGCCCAGCCTTTGGACCAGCCGCCAACGGTCACGGTCCGCTCTGCTCCACCGGGCATCGAGGCTGGCGAGGCGTACCCTTCTTCGGTGAAGGCCAATGGAGCGTAGATCATGTCGTCAATGATCCACAGGTCATGTTCGACCGCCAAGGCGACGATGGCCCCGACCTCCTCGCGGGTGTAGACCGCACCGGTCGGGTTGTTGGGGGAATTGAGCAGGATGGCTTTGGTGGCCGGGGTGATGGCAGCGCGCATGGCTGCAAGGTCCGGATGATAATCCTCGCGTCGAACGGGAACGTGCACGGGACGGCCCCCCGCAATCTGCACCATGCCGTCGTAGGACGGCCAGGCCGGTGAGAGCAAGAGGATCTCGTCGCCGGCCTCCAAGGTCGTGATGAGGGCGTACAGCACCGCTTGTTTGCACCCTGGAGTGACCACGACGTCATCGGCCACCGCTGGGATGCTGTATCCCTGCAGGTGCGACGCAACGGCCGAACACAGGGACGGGCTGCCTTGTGTTCTGGTGTAGGCGTGGGCTCCGTCTCGGAGCGCCCTGACGGCCTCCTCCACCACCGGTTCCGGAGTGAGGTAATCCGGCTGGCCCACCGTGAAACGAACGACGTCAGGGGGGGGAGGCGCAAGGTAGGCGGCGAAGCCACGGCCGACCTCTGAAAACACCGGGTTCAAGCGAGGCATGGTCCCATCTCCATGTCATCCATCGCAAGGACGGATGGCGGAACGACGCGCTTCCGGTCTTCAAATCTGCGTGCGTCACGCATGGCCAAGCCACGCTTGGAGGGGGTGAGGAGCACGGACGGAGATTCGAACTCCGGTCTCAGGATCTGCAATCCCGCTCATAGCCACTCTGACATCCGTGCAGCAGGTGGCCGAGCCGCGCCCGATATTTCACCCCATCCCTCGACGACCATTTCGTCGAACTCCTGAAATCACCCCATGGCGCCCCACCTCCATGGCAGAAACCTCCGCACCTCCTTGGGCAGGGGACGCCGGCCAGCACAAGGATGCTGAGGGCGCAACCGCGCCCGCGCCCATGATGTTCACCGATTCGGCCGTGACGCCCACCTTGTCCGGACAACCCGTGCTCAGCGGCTCCGTTGCGGGTGCACCGGGACTTGGTGGGCCTGTGCCGGGGAAGAGCCCGTGGCAAAGGGGCACCTATTGGCGGCACGTTGGCATGGCCTGTGGACTGCAACTGATCCTTGCCGCTCTTTTGTTGTCAACGACCCTCTCCCTCCTCGACACCGATGACGTGTACAGCTACGAGGTCGTCGAGGTTGATGTCGTCGACGGTAAGGGGGACGTGCGTCTGAACCCTGACGGCGACCTTCGCCTTGCTTACCTCTCAAAATCCTACACCGCGGACGACTACAACAGCAATTATTGGTACTACGACGACATATGGTTGGATTATGGCGTCAGCGTCTCGTACGGCTCCGGGTATTACGGCGAGGCTCAATACGACCAAACTTGGGATGAAGAGACCCCTCGAACCGTCATGATGTATTACAGGCCGGTTGATTTCAACGCCATCGTCGTCGAGGCCGACAACGATTGGGAGAACCGCTCATTGTTCATCGCCACCGACCTTTGGCTGAACCACAGCAACACCACATCCATCCTCCATGATTACGCCTCTTGGAACGGCGGCGAACACAACCTCACGCTCGCCGCTGTCGATGGAGGTTGGACGGTCAACTACAGTACAGCAAACCTCGATCGCGCCTGCGACCTTGCTTACTTCGAATTTCTCGTCCCACACCCGGATCTCGAGGACGACGAACGCATCCGTCTTGTGTTGTCGATGAGCAATTGCTGGGGTTCGAATCCCACGGCCATGTTAACGGACTTCGAAATTCAACCCTACACGTACGACGTTGAAGTCGGCGGATGGTCACCGGACAATTCCACATTGTGGTTTGACCACGAGCAACTTCGCAACACCACGCTCACGCTTGAGATGGAATTCGAAAACATGGACGCATGGGAGAAAGACGAACGCAGGCGGGCGGCTCAAGGCACGATGCTCACCATCGCCCCCATTGCCTCGCTGCTCGGCCTCCCCATTCTTGCCGTCGTTGGCGGTGTCCGAAAGGGACGTTCGGCCGCTTGGGGAGCCATCACCGGTTTTCTGCTGATGCCCGGCTCCTTCATCTTCTGGCTTTGGGCCAGTTTCGCCACGTGGTGAGGGCATGAGCATGCCCACCGTCCACGTTGCCCGGCCCGGTGAAGTAGCGCCTGAAACATACTATGCCACGCGGTACGCCGTGCTGCGAGCACCGCTCGGGCGCCCAGTTGGTTCAGAACGCCTTCCCGACGACGATCAAGCACTCCATGTGTGGGTCGAAGTTGAGGGCGTTGTGGTGGCCGTGGCCCGCGGCCATCTGATCGAAGGCGACGGCGCAGCCGCCGATCATGCCGGGCCCGGTGCGGCGCTGATTCCCGCTTTTGCTCCTCTTAGCGAGCAGGATTCATCGCTCCGACCTGCGATGCAGGTTCGGCAGATGGGCGTGCTGGAAGCCTCGCGTGGTCAAGGCCTTGGGGCACTGGCGCTGCAACACCTCCTCCGTGAATCTGTCCACACATGGGGGGCCACAACAGGGTGGCTGCAAGCCAGAGAAGCGGCCATCGAATTCTATGCCCGCATGGGATGGGAGGCCTTCGACGCACCTTATGACATCGAAGGAGTGGGCCTTCATCGTTCCATGCGGCGTTCCCTGGTCGGATTGTTCGATTGAATCCCACAGCCGCGGCTCAAACTGCGCGTCCTTTATGTCACGTCGTGGGTTTTCTTGTTCGATTCATGATGATGCCCCCCTCTCAAGATGCGCATGTGCATGCGCCACCCGCAAAGCATAATTTAGGTGGCGAGGAAGAACAAGACGAGGACATGTCACCCGAAGAGCTGCGCTTCCGCCGAAAGGAGCGCGAGACACGCCGCAGTGAACTGCTGGATGCCATCCATGCCATCGCTCGCCGCTCACCCGAGGTCTTCGAGGCCGAGGCCGAGGACCTCATTCGGAGGTCTGTGTGGCAGCAAACGGGATCAGATCCAATCTTTTCGTCCAAGTTGGATCGATGGCTGAAGTCCGAATACCGCTTCGAGACGTTCGCCTCCATCCTCCCGCACGACGCTCGTTTGGAACGACGCGACGTCGAACCCCCGAGCGTGGAACACCTCGACGCACGACACCGACAGGTGTACGACGCCCTCATCGAGAAGTTCGACGGGACAGAAGAACAGCCCCGCAACCATCACCGCTGGGATGCAGCAACACGTGACCAATTCATCATTCTCGGCATGATCGCGTTGGGCGGGAAACACGGAGAACGGCAAGCTCGCATGGTCCATTACCTGGGCTTGGGCGCCTCCGGGGGGGATCACTTGCGTGGTTCAAACACCGTTCGCGCCGCAAAAATCGCCCTCACGCGCCACCTTCGCTCGCGTGTACCAGGCTTCACTGATCTCTTTTCCAAGGCCACCGGAAACGGCGACCGCCGGCAGCACCGATTCAAGGACATGGACGTGGCCAGCACCGTTGCGCAATACGTTCGCAGCCATCCAGCATCGATGCTCCTACCGGAACCTCCGCTGACGGCGTGACGCTTGAGCGCGACGCCGTGCCTTTCAAATAGGGTCAAGCCGGTCCAAATGGTAGAGGGAACGTTGGGTTCCCTATGAACGACCCCGTGAACAGCGATGAATGAGGAGCAAAGAAACGGCATACTGCGAGACACAAACGGCATGAAAAACACCACTGAGGTGTTTGCACAAGAGCGGATGCTCCATGCCCCGTCCCGCGCCGTCGCCCTCGCACCGCTGACCTCCCGACCGGCGCCTGTGACGATCACTGCCGTCTGTTCGGACAGAGGGAACAGCGGGTTCCCTGTGTAAAACACAACAAGAAAACAAGGAGTGTACAAACATGAAGAAAACGAAGAACAACAGCAAGCAGCTCGTGAGCGTCCTGATTGCGCTCTTCCTTGCCCTGAGCACCGCTACGGCGGTCGCGGGCGAGGGGTCTGACCCACTCGACGGCACCGACGG
>QQSJ01000003.1 GCA_003602635.1 Candidatus Poseidoniales archaeon | reverse complement strand
TGGCCATGTGGGACATGGACGACGTGATGTCGCTGGTCCACAACGGCATCAACGTCGTTGGCATCGGCTACACGGTCTACCTCGGCAGCGAACACGAGCATGAGATGCTCACCGAAGCGGCGACCTTCATTCGCCAAGCCCACGAACTCGGCATGATCGCCGTGGTCTGGATGTACCCTCGCGGGCAAGCCGTGGACGACGAAAAGGACCCTCAGTTGATCGCTGGCGCGGCCGGTGTTGCCGCCTGCATTGGTGCGGATTTTGCGAAGGTGAACTACCCGCGACCCTTCGAAGGCATGACCGCTCCTGAGAGCCTCGGTATCGCCGTCGAAGCGGCCGGTCGCACCGGCATCATCTGCTCAGGTGGCGGCTCCATGCCCCCCCAAGAGTTCCTCCAGCGCTTGCATGACCAGATTCACGTGTCCGGATGCCGCGGTGCCGCCACGGGCCGAAACATCCACCAGAAGGACACCGAAGAGGCGGTGCGCATGGCCGCCGCGTGCCATGCCATCATCTGTCAAGGCGCCTCCGTCGAGGATGCTTTGGCCATCTACCAAGGCTGATCTCGCCGTTGTTTCTTTGCAAGGCTGCACGTCAGCAACCACCTTCCGCGTGGCTGCTTCAAAGGAAAGGCACGGCCTGAGAGAGCAACACTCCCATGTGGTCACTCAAAACCCGCTGCGCTGGCCCCTTGTTGCGTAAGCCGCCATGGAGCACGGCGGTTCGGTGCGGACTTCTCCACGAGCGTGCGATCGGCCAGGTGGGTCATGTGATAGTGCAACAATTGCCGCGAGAGGTCCAGGCGCTCACGTAATTCCCTGGTGGTTAGACCCAACGACCCTGCTTTCGCCAACGTTTCGAGGATGGCCAACCTTGTCCCCACAAGCGGTGACCGAAGGTTCGGAATGCTCTCAGGGTCAATGTGTGCTGATGCATAGCGACGCATCTTGCCATCCCTCCACGAGATGATGGCCCCTTGGCGCTCAAGCGTCTGCAAATGATGAGCTGTGACACCGTTGGCCAAACCGAGCGCCCCCATGATCGCTGAAAAGTAAATCCCAGCGTTGGCTTCAACGAAACCAAGCACTCGACCCCTGTTCAACACGTCTTGCCGGGTCTTCTTGGCCACAAGCGGCGTCACCAAGGCCATCAGCACCGCGACGAAGACCGCCCCGGACAGGCCAGACCCAAACAGCAACAGGCCAAGAAGTCCGAGGCCGACACCGTACAGCAACCCAGCGTCAGGCTCGCCGTTCATTGGAATGGGTTCGCTCTTTTTGGAAGGAGCCGGTTCAAAGGACGCATCGTCCGCTGATTCCAGACCAGCATCTTCGTCGTCCTCGGGAAAGTCTGAACCCTCGGACGAGGGGGATTGGAGAGGCGTGAGGTGAAAGAACACGCCAAGCGCCAAGCAAGAGAAGGCGAGGAGCACGATGGCTCGTACAGCCCAACTCCCGTTCACAACATGAACAAAGAGGAGGCACACTTGACCACATTGGTCAGATGGTTTGACGTTCGCCGAAGCCGATGGCTTCGATCCAACGTCTGTGGTTCAGAGAGGAACCTGGTGGCCGATCACTCGGGGAGAGGCCCGAGGGTGAAACCGCCCTCTTCGTTGAGGATGATGGGCTGACCTTCTCTCCATTCGGGGCAGTTGTCTGCGACCCAGGTGCGGGTGGCCCACTCGCAAATGTCGTAGCCACCGGAGAGGATTCCGGAGCGCTTGATGTAACCGACCTTGACGATGTCCTTGTCCTTGGAGAGCACGTTGCCCAGCTGTTGGCTGGTGGTGCCGTGGCGCATGGTGCTGTTGATGTGTTCGAGGATCTCTGCGGTGTTGCGTGGGCGGTCGCCCAGGAATTTCTTGATCTTCTCTCGGATGCGGACGGTCTTCATGCTCTCAGTCTCCTCGGCCCCGGTCACCCGAGGCCATGAATCACAGGGACGCGGACGCCTATATCATATTAGCGACAGAAACGGTTCCATTGTTACACGGAACTACGCGTTGACGCCGATAAATGCAAGGAAAGCGGAGCGTCGCTCGCACAGTACCGGCGTTTTCCAATGGAAATATGTAATTAATTGTAACAACTCAGTAAAATAGAGGTCGTCTTCATAAATCGATACACCTTCCCATGACTTAGAGGCAGACAGATGGCCACCTCACGGATCCGGAGTGGCTACCAGAGGAGGATCCTCGACGAGCTCCTCGACGGGCCAGCCACCGTGTCGGCCCTCGCTGAACGTCTGGGCCTTGCCACGTCCCACACCTCCTCCACGCTCCGGACGCTCAGGCAGCAAGCCTTGGTGACCCGAGATGAGCGGGAAGGGGTCCGTGGCGCGCCGCACCATCTGAGCCCACATGGGTTGCTGCGACTCCAAGAAGACGCGCTTGAGCGGCTGCGTGAGGCCACACGAGAACCGAGGGCCGAGGGCACGAACATCTTGTTGACCCGAGACGGCCCATTGGTGGTGCTTGCTTACGGAGAACGTGTGCCCTCCGACCTGATTTGGCTGCCTCCTCGACGCTTGGGCGTCGAAGGTGCACCCCTGCTGGCCTCCAGTGGAAACACACGGGGGGGTGCATGGTGCGCGGTCAGGAGCCCCCCGCAATGGTTCGACCTCGACACCCTCGAACCGTGTGACCCTCCCCCAAGTGACGTCTCCTTGGGCGACATCCGTGCATGGACGCAGGGGGGGAGGCGGTTGGCGCTTGTCAGAGCGCGCGTGATGAGCGGACAGGACCGGTGGACGATGCCCCCCGGCACGTGGTTTGAGACCGAAGTACCCCACGAATCTGCTCCCGCGGCGCTCAACCGAAGCAGCGTCAACCTCGGTTTGGTTCGTGGCACGCAGGTGCCCTGCAGGCCGTCCACCCCCATTCTCGGACAGGTGGGCGAAGCGTGGAGGCGTGAGGCGCTGCTCAAAAGCCAACATGGCTTCACTGTCCTTCGCTCCGCTCGGCCAGAACCCATGGCCATTCGACCAGAATCCCTCTTGCGCACATGGATGCGGCACCGCCATCCGCGGCTCGGCGATGCAGAACTGGATCGCCGGACGCAGCGTGTGCTCGACCGGCTTCGAGGAAACCGACGTGGCAGGCCAAGCGAGGTGGCTCACGCGGCCTTGGCCGCCTTCGGCCCAAGCACGTGGGTCGAGGGGGAGACCTCCTTCCACGAGCTGGCCCGCACCAATGCAGAAGGGGCGCGAGCCGTGTGGGAATGGGTGCTTGAGCACGCCTCTGACGCCGTGCAAGGTGAATGGACCCTTGGTGCAAAGCATGCAAAGTTGCTGAAACGCGTGATTGGTGACGGACGATGCCGATTGCTCATGGCCGGGGATGCTCGGCTCAAGGAGCACAAACAAGGCACATGGCTGATCGATCACGAGGGCGAGCGCTGGGTGCATCTCAACGAAGTGACGCGATTGAGGTTGGCTCAAGACCGCCAACGTCCACCTCGGAGGCCAAATCTCTGGGAGCCGAACATTCCACGCTCCGCCGCTGACCTCATCGCAGGCCAAACGAGCGAGCATCCCGGACGCGAAGCAGAACGGATCACCGCCTCCGATGAACGGACACTGCGGCGGGCCTTGGCGGTGTGGCCGGAGGGCGATGACGACCTCGCCGACGACATGGAGCGAGAGCATCCGCTTGCGGCATGGATGGCCTCAACCGCCAAAGAACGTGGACGGAGATGGCGTCGGCTCGGCGCGGACATCCCCGACGCTTGGATCGGTTTGCATGAACCAAACATGGCATCTGATGCTTGGTTGAGTGAGGAAGCTTCCAGGGCGATGCGACCTGAGCGAGAAGCCTACGCCCTTGAACTGGCCCGTCGATTTGAGCAGGACCCAACCCGCCAGCCTCAACCCGAAGTGGCGTCTTCGCGCTCAGTGGCGTGCACGGCCCGTCTGTTGCTGCTGCGGGGAGGAGAGACTCCCGCCCCTGAAGACGTGCGTCGTTGGATGGAAGATCCGCTGCACTTCGCGGCCGTGTTGCCCAGGGTGTGGCAGACCGTCATGTCGCACACGCTGAAGGAGGGGCCTCGAAACAGCCCATTGACGACCTGGCATGCGTGGATCAGCGCCCCTGATGCACCTCCAAACGTGGACACCATCATTCGTCGATGCGAAGACCTCCCGTGGCGATGGTGGGCCCCATGGCTGCCGGAATGGTTGCCAAACGTCCTCGCATCGGCCCGAGGGAGGCGATGGTTGGAGGCCTGCCATCTGATGTGGCCGATCATCGCCACAGGCGTGGACGGCGAAGGCCCACCAGGTTGTGCACCACCGAACCCTCAGCTGACCTTTGACGGCAGGGACCTCTCCGATGTTCACCTGATCGAGGAATCACCGAAGACCGCGGCCCTGTTTGATCTGGCCGAAGGAGCCATGGCCGCTCAGGAAGGACGACCTCCCCCGATTGGGCGGACTCATCCAGAGGCGTGTTGGCTCCTCACGTCGCCCGATGCATGGCCGACGTTTGTCGGTTTGGGGGCCGAAAGCGGGCCCCTGAGTCTTGCATTACGTCATCGACGCGTTGATAGGTGAACCGCCGGACGGCGGCCNNGAGGCCGACTCGCCACACCTGCAACATCGGGCCGAGCCACTGTGCAAACAGGCGATGACGTTCGATACCAAGGCGGTGGCCCGCTTCGAAGACCGCTGTGACCCTCGGGGATGAACAGCGGAGCAACAGCGGTACTTGTGATCGGACTATGGGTCCTCGGATGACGTACGGATGACTCCGAGCCAACCAACCGGTCGCACAGACAACCCCTGCACATGGGTCAGGCCCCAGAGCTGTGAGGCGATGAAGCGGGCCGTTCGTGCGGGGGGACAGACCCCTCTTTTCACCGACTCAGCCGCCGATGCCATGAAGGGCTCAGCGGCGTCGCTTGGTGCATGACCTCCACAGGAGGGCACGCCCGGTGCCTCCTTGGGGGAACCTTCGACCGCCTTCATGACGGCCACAAAGACCTGCTTCGCGCGGGGCTTGAAGCGGCCGCCCACCTTGAGGTGCACATCACCACCGACCAGATGGCGCTCGCCAAAGATCACCGCATCCAACCTGTGGAAGATCGCATGGCCGCCGTCCAAGACGCCCTGAACGCCGTCCGAGCAACCGGTTGGAGCCTCCACATGCTCGAGGACGCCTTCGGCCCGGCACCTCGCCACCCCACGGCCGACGCGCTGGTGGTCAGCCCCGAAACACGCGCGGGTGGAGAAGCCATCAATCGAAAAAGAATCGAAGGTGGATTCGACCCGTTGGTCCTCATCGAAGTCCAGCACCGAACGAACGCTGAGGGAACCATCCTTTCCTCGACCGCCATCAGAAACGGACGGATGGACACCTCGGGTGATACGTGGATTGCGCCGCATTGGCGTGAACATGACATGGCGATGAGCCCTGCCGCCGAAGCGCAGTTGAAGACGCCCTCAGGAACCCCTTACCCCGGCCCCGAAGAACATCCTGAGGTCGCGATGGCCGCTGTGCTGGACGATCTGACGGCGCTCGACGGACCGTTGATCGCCGTGGGAGACGTGACCGCGAAGGTCATGCTCAGTTTGGACGTGGTGCCCAATCTGGCGCTGATCGACGGGCAAACAAAGCGCGTTGCCTTGGACACCGAGGACACCGTGGACCTGAGCGCATTTCCTCTCCGGCGTGATGCGGCCTCACCTGCAGGCGTGCTGACGCCAAATCTTCTCGCTGAACTTGAGGCATCGCTCCAGGCCGACGTGCCGTGCGTCTTGGTGGTCGACGGCGAGGAGGACATGGCTCCACTCTACCTGCACCTTCTCGCTCCCTTGGGCGCCATCATCGTCTTCGGCATGCCGCGTCAAGGCCTGATGGTTCAACGCACCACCTTGGACATGAAGGAGCGCTGCAGAAGCATCCTGAACGCTTTCGAGGTGCGATGATGACCGAGAGCGCACCGTTGGTCACGGTCACCGTCTGCGTTCGCAACGGCGCGAAATGGGTCGAGGGATGCATGGACTCCTTGCTCAAACAAACGTGGCGTCCGCTGGAGATCGTCGCGGTCGACGACGGCTCCACCGACGGCTCCGCCGACCTCTTGCAGGCGTTTCACGACCCGTCTGGAGAGGTGCCCGTTCGTGTTCTTCGCCGGGCTGCAGAGGGCCTGTCCGCAGGCCGTGACGCAGCAGCCGAGGCCGCAAACGGAGAATGGATCGCCATCACGGACATCGACGTTCGCCCAATGCCGGATTGGATTGAGGCGCTGATGTCGGCTCGCCTCGGCCTCGACAACGAGGACGTGACCGCCGTGACCGGCCGCACCATTTTCGAAGAGGGGGACGACCTTGTGTCCCGGTTGCGTTCCATCGAAATCGAACGCAAATACCGCAGCAGGCCACGTCGTACCAGCCTCGCCAACGGTCCGTGTTCGATGTTCCGAGCGGAGGCCTTGCGCACCACTGGTGGGTTCGACCCGAGCTGGTACCATGCCGAAGACATGGAAGTCAGCCTCCGCATGTTGTCCTCTGGCGGCACGATCGTGTACACCCCCGACGCCATGGTTCGTCACGTCCCAGAGGAAGGGAGGCAACGTTTCGTGGCCAAGCGGCGACGTGACGCCCGGGCCCACGTGCGCATCATGCGACGCTGGCCCCGTCGGGCGCGCAAAGGCATGGCGTTCGATTTCCTCGGGACGCCGTTGTTGGTTCTCGCCATGATGCCCTTGCGTGTGGCTTCATGGGTGGCCTTGTTGGCCGCCCTCGGTCCAAGCGTCATGTGGCGGCTCCAAGAAGGAGGCACAGGGGCGTTGCCCGCGGAACTCATGTCGTCCACCATGGCGGGCCTGACGCTCTGGGCTGGCACGGTCTTCCTTGCTGAATGCGTCATGTGGGGAAGCGCTCTTGGAGCGGTCAACAGGGAAGTCATGGCGCATGTTCGCCGCAGAAACCGCCTCGCATGGATGGTGTCGAAGGCAGCCTATTCGCTCCGTCTGCTGTTGCTGGCATGGTCCTGGGCCCTATGGACCGGCCTGATACTCGGTGGATTGGATGCACTGACTGGCCGGAACGGCCATCGTCGTCGCTGATCACGCGTCGGACTCGGTCAGGGCAAGGGCACGCAGAGCGAATCCAAAGCCCACAAGCACGGCGCTGACGGCGTAAACGCCGGGATCGAACCAGTTGGTGTGCATGACGCCACGGATGACGTAGAAGAGAAGTCCGACCAAGAGGCACCACGCACCTACGGTGTGGGACATACCACCTTCGGCGGAGCCGAGGGCACGCCAGGTGGAGTTGTCAACGAGGCTTCGGAAGAAGCCCGCCACACTGCCGTCTTCGTTGGCGATGGTCCGGAAGCCAAGGGCCAC
The DNA here is from genome assembly GCA_003602635.1 of Candidatus Poseidoniales archaeon. Classification (GTDB taxonomy): domain Archaea; phylum Thermoplasmatota; class Poseidoniia; order Poseidoniales; family Poseidoniaceae; genus MGIIa-L3. The sequence continues at coordinate 4,883 of QQSJ01000003.1, read as the reverse complement.
CATGCCGCCACAGAGGGCGATGAACACAAGGTCGCTGGCCACGAAGGCGGGCGCCGTGGCGTGCGCTTCGAAGGCGGCGTTGAGGCGGCCCATGCTGAGCACACCGGCCCAAGAGATGCGGTAGCCGGGGTGGGCCATGCCCATGAGGTTGAGGACCGCAAGCAGAAGGCCCCACACGCCAAGACCCACAAACCAGCGGGCGGTCGCGGACGAGGGTTCGATGACCATCTGGACGAGGCCGCGGCCTTCGTTGGACGTCTCGGTCATGTCGCTGGCCACCTGCCCTCTTGTTATAACGACGTCGCAGTCAATGGCGCGACTCACAGCCTGCTCTGGTGCCGGTACTTCGAACTGAAGATCGGCTCCAAATCAGGTTCAGCGTCTTGGATGATCGCCGCTGCGTCCACGTTGGGAGGCAGGCTGGAATGAATTTCTTTGGTTCGACCGTAGCGCCCTCGGCTGACGGTGCGCGCCGTGATGAGGCCCAGCATGTCGAGGTTGGAAATCAGCATCGACACCCGGCGCGCCGTCAGTGGAGCCTTGCCAACGTGATGGCAGGCTTGGTCGTAGACGTCGTAGACCTCGCCGGTCTGAACGCCCCTCGCTCCCGTGCGCTCCGTGAGGAGGATGGCGGAGAGTACGAGCTTTTGCTGCGTCGGGAGCGAATGAACGACCGGCGTGATTTGGTCGGCCTCGATTTGCGATTGAGCCGTCCGCACGTGCCGGATGGCCACGCTCGTCGTGCCTTCATGCTCGGCTTTCTCGGCGGAAACACGAAGCAAATCAAGTGCGCAACGCGCATCGCCGTGCTCTTGGGCCGCCAACGCAGCACAGAGTCCGATGACCCCTTCTTCCAAAGCCTCGGCGTGGAGCGCGCTCGAGGAACGCTGGACGAGGATGTCGCGGAGTTGATCGGCGTCGTAGGGATTGAACACGACGTCTTGTTGACCGAGACGCGAACGGACACGTGGGTCGAGGAAATCGGTGAACTTCAGGTCGTTCGAGATACCGATGACGCAGCATCGTGCCGATTTGAGCGAACTGTTGAGGTTCGTCAAGTTGTACAGCAGGTCGTCTCCGGCTTTGCGGACCAGGTGATCAATTTCGTCGAGCACAATGATGTACACGCCTGCGCGCTTTTCCATCCGCTTGACCAGTTCACCCAACACGCGGTCGGTCGGCCAGCCGGTGAAGGGAATCTCGTCCACTTCGTGGGCCTCAAGCATCGAGTTTCCAAGGTGGGTCAGGACGCGGTATTGGGTGTCGATTTGACGGCAGTTCACCGTGATGGCGAACACGTCACGGTCGATTTGTTGCCCCTTCTCCACCAATTGGTTGCACACGAAGGAGGTGACCGCCGTCTTTCCGGCCCCGGTCACGCCGTAGAGGATCATGTTGGACGGGATTTGTCCGTTGAGCGCTTCAACCAAGTTGAACGTCAGTTGCTCAATCTCCCGCTCGCGATGGGGGAGTTTCATCGGTTGGTGGCTGTGACGGAGGTGTTCCTTGTTGCGGAACAAGGTGGCACGGCCAAGGGCCTTGTCGAAGATGTTTCCAGTCACTGGAACCACCCCTTCATAGCGTGTCCCCGAAGATTCCCGGAGGACACACACAGCATGTCTAGCGGGAGTCCGAGTCCCCCTCATAAGCCTGCCCACCGGGGTGAAAATGAAACCGTCATCTTCGCGCTGTTGTCGGTTTATATGGGCTCAATTGGAGCGACCCATTTTCCCGGATTGAGAACGAAATCTTTCATCCAAAAACCCAGGCTTGGCCGGTCCAAAACCAACCTTCGCCGTCCTTCGCCAAATGGACGTTTTCCGGCATGTCCGGAAGCGGCGCTGACATCACCTCTGCACCGGGAACGTCGTCGTCCACGAAGGTATGCGTGATCACGAAGCGGACCTCTGGATGCCGGTTGGCCAGCGCCACGATGTCCGATGGCGTGTGGTGGTGGTCGGTGTCCACCCAATCTGGGACGCCCATCTCGACCACCGTCAAGGACACACGGCCAATTTGAGCCTCCAACGAGGCACAAGGTCCGCTGTCCCCGCTGTGAAGCCATGACGCCCCGTCTGCGTGGTTGAACCGATATCCGTGCGGGTCGACGGCGTCGTCGTGATGCACCTCAAAGCGCGACCAGGACCACCCTCCCTCGAGCGTCCCTTCGGAGGCTTCGACGATCTCGACCGTGTCCAAAAAGCCGTCAAGGCTGCCCGGATACGCCAAACCGCACAGGTGCTGGATGCGTTCGAAGGCACCTGGCGCGCACACGATGCGCAGCGGACGGGCGCCCTCCCGGTCGGAGATGTACTTCCGCTCGAGCAGCAAGAAAGGCAGGCCAAAGACGTGATCCCCGTGCAAGTGAGTGATCAGGATGGTGCGCAAATCAGCCGGGGAGCGGCCCGCGCGCCGAAGGGCGATGAGGGCCGTCGGAGACGCGTCGATGAGGTGCTGCCCGTCCAGGAGCGCCATGGAATGCAGCCTTCCTCGCGGGAGGAAGGCGTTCCCGGTCCCCAACAGGTCCACGCGGGGGGCCATGCGTCGTCCAGAGCGGAAGCCCACATGGACCCATCGGCGGGGTCAAACGCGGCGTTTGACAAGGATGATAAGGACCCTTTCAGAGGCACGCCTGACGCTTGCGTCGGTGAGTCAGATGGGCGAAAACTGGTCGCTGAAGAACCCCTACCCGTCCAAAATCGTGGACAACTACATCCTCAACGGCGAAGGGTCGCGCAAGGAAACGCGGCACATCGCGTTCGACCTCGGCGACTCGGGCATGACCTACAAGGTCGGCGACGCCCTTGGCGTCATCGCGGAAAACCCTCCGTTCATCGTCGACGAGATGATCGCACTGCAGGGCTGGGATCCCGAACATCCCGTCACCACCCACGCCGGCGACCGTACGCTCCGTGAGGCGCTGAAAAAGGACTTCGAAATCCACATGGCGAGTTCGAATTTCGTGTCCGACCTGATGGGACGCGTCAAGCCCAGCGGTCTCCGCGTGAGTTTGTCCTTTGTGCAGCGCGAACGGTCCGGCGCTGAACCCGCGCACCTCGCGGCAGGAAAACCCAGGGAAGATGCACGCTCTCGCGTCGAGACCATCAACGCCTCGCCCGAAGCCGTGGCCGATTACCTCTGGACGCGTGACTACGTCGACATCATGCGAGAATTCGACCTCAAATACACCCCTGAGGAGTTCCTCTCGCTCGCGGGGAAGGTCAAGCCTCGTCTCTACAGCATCTCATCGTCCCCCGACGCGCACCCCGGTCTGGTCGAGCTCACCGTCGGCATCGTCCGCTTCGAGTACCACGGCCGGAAGCGCGGCGGGCTCTGCACGCTGTACATGGCGGACGAAATCGACACCAGCGGTGCTCCGATCAACGTCTTCATGTCCCCCACGAAGAGCTTCGTGCTGCCCGATGACGGCGACGTGGACATCATCATGGTCGGACCAGGTACCGGCATTGCTCCCTTCCGCGCCTTCATGGAACAGCGTGTGCACGACAAGTCGAAGGGCCGAAACTGGCTCTTCTTCGGCGACCAATCCCAGCACACGGAGTACTACTACAAGGAGCAAATCGAGGACTGGATGGACAGCGGTGACCTGTACAAGTTCACCACGGCGTGGTCCCGTGACCAAGAAGAGAAAATCTACGTTCAGCATCGCCTGAAGGAGCACGGTGCAGAAGTGTGGGAATGGTTCGACAAGGGAGCCTACTTCTACATCTGTGGCGACAAATCACGCATGGCCAAGGACGTCCACCGCGCCCTCATTGAGATTGCAATGGAGCACGGCGGCATGTCCGAAGCGGACGCCACCCACTTCATCGAGAAGACCATGATGAAGGAAGAGAAGCGCTACCTTCGCGACGTCTACTGACCCTCGGCTGGAACCGGTCGGACCATCACGTGAAGGCCCCGAGCTTGGGCTTCCTCCACCATCCGATGAGTCCACACGGACATCGGCCCTGGGCACGCCAACACATGCGTGGCATATTGCAGCAAGGTGTCCACCAATTCGGGTGTGGCCGCGGAGCGTCCTGAATCTTCCACGCCCGGCCGGGGGGCGCTCCAGGCCTCCTCGAAGGCGGCGAAGTGGATGTTGTGGTTGCTTGCCCACCGTTCTGCCAAGGCGTCAATGCCGGAGGCTCCACCGCAGATGATGGCGTCAGGCCAGCAATTGTACTCAATCCACGTCTCAAGTTCCGTCTCAAGCCAGCCGTAGTCGTAGAACCTGCTGTCGCCGCAAATGATCAGGTTCGTCACCACGCCGTCGTTGTTCAGGTCCCGTCCTACGATTTTCTCGGCCCTCGCCCGGCCTTTGCCCAGTCCGTCCCCGCTCATGAGCGACCATCAGCGTCCGTCCGTATCGCTCTTTCGGTCCCGTGTTTCACCCAGCGAAGGACCGAGGGCATCATAGACGGTATGTTCCTCCCAATGGCCATGGGCTTCAAGCGGGTGCTGATTGCAAACCGTGGCGAGATTGCACTGCGCATCCTCCGAACCCTTCGTGACCTCGGCATCGAAGCCGCGATTATCCACGGACGCGAGGACCGCCTGTCCCTTCCCGTCCGTCTCGCTGACGTGGCGATGGAGATCGTCAGAACAAACCCATTGGACAGTTACCTCGACATCGAAGCCGTGGTCCAGGCGGCCAAGGACTTGGAGTGCGATGCGGTCCATCCCGGCTACGGCTTCTTGGCCGAAAACGCCGCCTTCGTCCACCGGCTGGAAGAAGAGGGCATCACCTTCATTGGACCGGCAGCGGAAGTCATCACCCTCCTCGGTGACAAAATTGAGGCGCGCGCTGCCATGGAAGCCGCTGGCTTGCCCACCGCCAAGGGAAGCAGCGAACCCATCAGCGAAGCCAGCGTGGCCGC
>QQSJ01000029.1 GCA_003602635.1 Candidatus Poseidoniales archaeon | reverse complement strand
CGCACCAGCGACCCCCGTGACATCGAATGGGAAGCCTGCCCGGAGGGCGCGCCGAGCGGACACACCCACTGCGCCGGCGGTTCGGGCACCATCCCAAGCCTGCCCACGCTGCAAAGCATGGTGTACACCTTCCCGGCAAAATGGACCCCTTCGACCTCTCACTGGGCCGGTGGAGTCGTGGAAGCCAACTACACCGTGACCTTCTCGTTCACGGAAGGAGACGTTGACAGCTCGGACGACATCTTGGTGGTCAACGTCGTGCTCACGGAGGTGTTCAAGGACATCATCGTCCCGGAGAGCCAAGATCCACGGAACGGCCTGATCGATGTGGCGACGGACAACGACGGGGCCGTGCTCAACACCAACGTCACCTACCCACGGCAGGGTGACACATGGCAAATCGATTACGACGTCTACCTGTGCGGTGGATGTTCCCTCAACATGTCATGGGGATGGCGCCTCACCCACGATTTTGGTGGCGCACCGGTGGCTGAGGCCATGACGGACGTCGACCTGACCGGCTACAACTGGGGCGGATTGACGGAATTGACCTGGGCCCTCCCCGACTTCTCCTACGACCAACCCGGGCGATATTTGCTTGAATTCGGCGTTTTCAATTCCAGCGGAGATCTTGTTCCGACGAACAACGTTGGCAGCGTTCACCTGCGCTTGGACGACACTTCTGACCTTGTGGTCATGGGGTTCATGCCCACGCACAACACGCAGGACCCGAACGCTCCCTACTACTACGGCACCGACGCCGTGATGGCCACCGTCGAAAACCACGGCAACACCACCATCGTCGGCTCGTCGATGACGATGACCATCTCTGACGTGCTTGGGAACGTGGACACGCAGCAAACCTGCGCCCTGCCTGACATGGCTCCGGGCGACAGCCACGAGTGCCTTTTCGACCTCGATTTCACCGGCCTGAACCGGCGTATTTCCGTGACCATCCCCGTCGACCTCGGTCTGTGGAATGACGTCAGTCCTGAGGACAACGAAGTCACAGAAAGCGGCGTCGACATCGAAGTCGGACCCATTGGAGCCTCCATTTCGCAATCCAATTCCAACGGCGTGTACACCACCGCTGACCTCATGACGCTCGTCGCTCGGACTTCGGACACGGCCGCAGGACCGCTGAACTACACCTGGCGCATCAACGGCATCTTCGACCTCGTTCCCGGAGCCAGCCATGGGCAAATCATCGATGTCCCTGTGTCCTCCTTGGACCTCGGTGAACACACCATCTCCCTCATCGTCCGGGACGTGCTCGGGTACACCCAATCCGAATTCCTCTACATCAACGTCCTCCACCACACCGCCATTGAGGGCGGTACAGCGTACACAGGCGAGGGCGTCAGTCTGGACGAAGCGGTGCTGGTCCATGAGGAACGTCTGCCCTTGCTCGGCCTGAATTACGGGATCGGAAACGGGAAAGCCCCGTTGATGGTTCACACCTTCGGCTTGGAATCGCCGTCAGGCAACAGCGAGGACGTCGGGCTTCTGGAGATGAACATCCAATTCAACTTGAGCGAACTTCTCCCGGACAACATCGATCCGGAGACCGTTGAATTGCGCATGCTCCCCGCGATGAATTCCACCACCTGGGGCTTCGTGACGCCGCCCAACGAGGCCACCATCAACGACGACGGGACCATTGACGTGGTCCTCCGTGAGAACGCGGTGCTCCTCTTCATCGGTGTGCTTCCCGCCCCCGAGGTCCAACTCGAAGACGTTCGATTGGAGCGCAGGCCCAACGGCCATTTGGAGGTCCTTTGGAACGCCAGCGGCGACCTCGAAAATCCCTACCTCTCCGGCTGGAACATCTACCGATTGGCGATGCCAACCGGGTCCTCCACCTACTTCCCATCGCCCGAGGCGTCCTCCAACCCCTCCTTCTGGGAGGACTTCACCGAGAGCACCTTTGTGGCGACCACCGACATTGCGAACGACCGCTGGTACGATGACCAACCGTTGGCCACCGGAACCTGCGCCTCCTATCTGGTCGCTCCAGCCGACCGAGCCGGCGATCCTGATTTGTTCCGCCTCAACGTCACGGACGGAGAGAACGGCGTGCCCGGCCTCTTCTGCGGTGACGCCATCCCGCCCGAACTGACCGTGACGAACCTCCGCGCGGTCAGCACGTTCTCCAACGACACCGCCTGCCACGAGCGGACGGGCAATTGGGACCGTTGTTACGACGTGAGCGTGACGTGGACCTGGCCTGACCACGAACCGGAAGGTGAGGGCACGTGGAACCTGTACCGCGTTGAAACCGACCCAGAGGGCCTTGACCTCAGCGCTCTGACGCCGTTGGTTGAGAACATGGCGTCCGTTCCCGGTGAGGAAGGACGCTTCGACACCAACGGTTCCCAGGACGAGTCCATTCGTCCTTACCGCGTCTTCTACTACGTGCTCACGCCAACCGACGCCGTGGGCAACGACAACCCCGTTGTCATCTCTGAGAACAGCGCCCGCCTCTTCATCCAAGATCAATGGTGGGTCTACAACCAGCACCTGATTCCTGAGCCTGAACCCGAGCCTGAGCCCCCGCTTGGGAGCCCATGGGTCGGCAAGCTGGTCGACGGCATGGCCAGCGACCCGTTGTTCCAGTCCGCGCTTGGTGTGCTGCTCTTGGCGTTCGTCGTCGTCGCCATTGGGCTTCCTGTGCTCAACGGAAGGCACCGTCGCCTCAAGCGCATCGTCGCTGCACGCATTCGACAGCAGCAGGCCAACTCCGTGGCGGACGAGTTTGACGACTTCTTCTGAGGCTCGCCTCCCACCGCAGCCTTCTTGACCGCCCCTCCGGTGGCCGGGAACGCTGCGGTGATCGCATAGCCTGGCCATTGCGCTGGATTGCTAATCCAGTGGGTTCTACCCACGGGGGTTCAAATCCCCCTCATCGCGCCATTCCTCGTCTTGATTGACGACAGACTCATGATGCGCGTGCGCAAGTTCGGTTCATGCGGGACGTGTCCGGACTTCGGCGCGACCGCGAAGGTTTGACGGCCGTCATTGAGTTCCTCTCTGCCTTCACGCTGTTTCTGATGATCCTCACCGCCTTCCTGGCGCTGGCTCAGATGCAGATGGGTTCCAACGACCCTTACCTGGACCGGCTGGACCGCTCTGCCGTGCTTGGCTTGGACCGCTTGGTGGCGGACGAGGGCTGGTATGTGCCCGTCGTTGACGGCGAGGCTGACGTGGCGAACGGGACCTCGGCCTGGCATGACCAAACGGCCGCAGCCCTCGAAGAAGGGCGCGTTCGAGCCGGGCTGGTCGTCGACGGCGTCCTCGATGAAGAGCGCTTGGCCGCGCTCAGCAAGGTCACAGAACAGGCCTTTGCGGCCGGTTTGGGATTGGACGCCACCTTTGACGTGCACCTTCGGATCGACGTGCTGGACGGCAACGGATCCACAGAATCGACGGTCTTTGAGGGCGGCACGACGCGGATCGGAGCAGAAACATCGAGCCGTGCAACGCGCTTGGTGGTCGGTGACGGCGTCCTGTACCGCGTTTCCCTGGAGGTCCACGACGGTGGGCGTGCCTCGTCGGTCCTGCAGGTGACCGAGGTTCAACCTCATCCCGATGACGGTGGCCCTGAATGGTTCGAGATGCACAACCCAGAGGGCTTTGCCGTCCGCTTGTTGGGATGGTCCTTCCACGTCCTCGACGGTCGCGACACCACGAGCCATCTCATGCTTGATGGCCTCATTTCAGGTGGCGGAGTTGCGGTGTTCACGGGCGACGCCAACACCCAGGAGGTCGGCAACGCCACCCAAGTCTTCGATCTCGGCGTGTTTGGGCTCTTAGGAGTGGGGCAAATCGACGTGCTTCCCGACGACAAGGGACAGTTGAGGGTCGATTACACCGACCCAACCACGAGCCTTCCCGCCACCCGGCAAGCCGTTCTTTGGGGTGGCGACACCGGGCACATCCTCGCCTCTGGAGACGGCCTGACGTGGAACGGAACGGACCTGCGCGACATGGCCGATTGGACCGTCACGGGAACGGCCAGCCCAGGCGATTGGACCTCGGTCATTGGTGCGTGAGGGTAAGCCTACGGCGGATGCTTCTTGAACCGAGGTCACGCGTCAGGGGATGAAGCCCATGATGCCAAGCAGCGTCTACACCCGCGACCGGTGCGTCACCGGCATCCACGGGTTGGATGAAATCCTTCGCGGTGGCATCCCCTACGGCTCCACCGTGCTGGCCGCCGGGACCTGTGGGTCGGGCAAGACCACCTTGGCGATGGAATTCCTTGTGCGCGGCGCACTTGCAGGCGAGGCGTGCGCCCATTTCACGGCGACGGAACCGAGCGTGAAGCTGCTCGAAAACATCCGTCAGTACTCCTTTTTCGACATGAACATGGTCGACACGGGCCTCATCAACGTCTTCGACGTCGACGTGCTCTACTCATGGCTCGGTCTGGACAAGGCCACCTTCGATCTCGACGACGTTCACGCGCTCATCAAAGCCATCGTGGACATCGTCAACACCATCGGTGTGACGCGGTTGGTCATCGATTCGGTGACGACCCTCTGTTACAAGATCAAGAGCGAGCAGCTCATCCGCGACTTCCTGTTCACCCTCGGAAAGAAATTGGCCACTTTGGGCTGCACCACCGTGCTGATTTCCGAGATTACATCCGCCACCGAAAACGCCCACTGGTCCTCCTTCGGTGTGGAAGAAGCCATCGCCGACGGCATCATCGTGATGGGTGACGTCGAGCGCATGGGCCACCTGTTGCGTTTCCTTCAGGTGGTCAAGATGCGCGGGACGGCCCACAGCCGCGCCAAACATTCCATTGAGCTCACGCAATTGGGTGTGATGCTGACGCCGATGCTGAAATGGGGCGCCGTTTCTGATCAACAATCCAGATGGGGGGCCTGAGCATGTTCGAACTCGACGCCCTCATCGCAGAACAGCTGACGGAAGTGTCGCTGAACAGCGCCGTGCAGGTGCGCTGCGGCAACTCGAATTCCTTCGTGGTCACGGCCAGCACCATGCTTCCGCTCATCCAATCCTTCGGGATGGGCGGCGTCTATATTTCCGCCAGCCGAGGTGCCGTGGAGATCATCCAAGCCTTCGAATCCATTGGGGTCGACGTCAGCAACATCCAGTTCCTTGACCTGGTCTCGTCGGGCATTTTGGGAGGCACCGACGTGCCTTACCCCAACGTCCACTTTGTGGACAGCCCAATCATGCTCGAATCGGTGCTGTTGAGGACCCTCTACATCCTGAGGACCTCGACCTTTGAACGCAACTTCGTCTTCGTGGACAGCATCAACGCGTTGTCCATTTACAACGACGATCGCATGCTTGCTGAGTACCTTCACACCTTCATCAACACGTTCAGGCAGCGCGAAGTGCTCTCCGTGCTGATCAACGTGCCCGATCAAACCCCGCCACTTGTGTTGGCGAACCTGGACCTGTATTGCACGGCCCTGATCGACCGTGGGCAGGTCGTCATTCAGTGAGGTGGAATCATGGCGGACATCACCTTCAGCGCAGAAGACGAGGAATTCTTTGGCAAGGTCGGCGGCTTTGGCGTGCCAAAGTTCGACGCCGTGATGGGCGGGGGCGTACCGAGGGGCTTCCTCATCGTCGCTTTCACACAAACCGGCTCGGGCTCCGAACTCTTCGCCAAGCAGTTCACCTCTCCAGCTGAAGAGCCGGAAAACACCATCCTGATTTCCACCAACGAGGCCCAGCAAGAGATCATCCGTGTGTACGAGAAGTACGACTGGCCCTTGGACATCGGCGTGCGCACCGTGGGCGAGGAGTACAACGCCAGCGTGTTGGAACGCGACCTTCTTGCCAGCCGATACCGCTTGGAAGGCTTCCAACTGCCGGACATTCAGCGTCTGGCCCAAACCCGTTTCGTGGACACGGAAAACCGTGACTTCCTGACCGAAGTCACGAACGAAGTGATGGCCCTTGACCCGTATTTCCGTGCCGTGCTTGACAGCATGGATTTCTTCGTTCAGCGTGAGGATCCGGCCCGCGTCATCTCGATGATGCGGATGCTCCAAGCCCACACGCAAATGGTTCGAGGCTTGCTGTTGGTGACCATCTCTGCGGACGGTCTGCCGCCAGGCATGCGTCAAGAAGTGGCGGGCATCGCCGACATGGTCCTCGAATTCAAGGTCCGCACCATCGGTACGGATTTCGAGACGTCCATGACCGTCACAAAGTTCCGCAACGCGCCTGAAAACCTCCGAATCTTGGTCTTCCGCGTGACGCCAGAAGAATGCATCACGCCAGAAACCGTGGAACGCATCGCGTGACGGGTCCACAGGCCCCGAGCGAAGCATCAAGAGGGGGCGGCCGTCGAGGTCAGACCATGTCTTCGAGGCAAGCCACCGGCGGGTACGACCCTTCGGGCATCGATCTCGAAGCATGGACGGTCTTGGAGTCTGAACTTGAGGCCACCATTCCCCACTACGACCGCGTCAACACGTGGATGACCTTCGGTCAAGACCGCCGCTGGCGGGCTGGTGTGGCAGCGCACGCCGAACCGGGCATGAAGGTGCTCGAGGTCGGGTGCGGGCCGGGCTCTTTCGCCGAGACCATCCGCGGCGTGGACTTGACCTGCCTCGATCCCTCGCCCGAAATGCTTCGCGTGGCCAAGAAGCGGGTGGATGCCTCCCGGGCCGCAGCGGGGGAAGAACCCGCTCACTACGTGGAGGCCATCGCAGAATCCATTCCGCTCCCAGACGCGACGTTCGACCGCGTCTTCTGCCTGTTTTCCTTCCGAGACTTCCAAGACAAGCGCAAGGGGCTTGAGGAAATTCTGCGGGTGCTCAAGCCCGGGGGGCAACTCGTCATTTGCGACGCAGGCAAAGGCAACGCCCTCCACGGCCTGTTTGGCCGGTTTTGGATGGCGACCGGTGTTCAGGTCATTGCACGCCGGATCACCCGAGAAAAAGACCACCCATGGAAGGGCCTGGCAAGGTCCTACACCCACTACGGAACAAACGCATACTACAGGAACATGCTCCGCGACGTCGGGTTCACCCACGTCAAAGGGCGCCTTCTCTGGCCGTTTTTCATGGCCTCCCGTTTCTCAGGCGTTCGACCCGCGAATCCGGAATGAGACCTTCCACGAAGTGGTGCATCATGCTCATAAACCGGACGCCTACCGGTCGGCTAAGGATGAGGTGTTGACCATGAGCATGGAATCTGTCCTTCGCAGCATCAAGTCCGCCCAAAGCGAGGCCGACGCCCTTCTTGCCTCGGCGCAAGAGGACGCCAGCAAGGCCATTGGCGACGCTCGCCGCGCCGCCTCGGAAACGGTTTCCGAAGCGACCGAAGGAGCATCGGCTGACGCCCGCTCCACCATCGATGCCGCCCGCGCCGAGGCCGAAGCCGAGGCCGACAAGGTCCGGGCCGAAGGCGCCAAGGTCGCCGACGCGCTCGCTTCTTCGGCCTCTGGCCGCACCGAAGCAGCAGTTGACCTGCTGCTCAACGCCATTCACGACGCCTGAGGTGATTCCATGTTCCCGATGGTCGAGATGTCCCGCCTCACCGTGGCGGCTCCGCTCGACGCCATGGACGAGGTCTTGGCCGCTTGTGACGCCCTCGGCTGCGTCCACGTCCAACCCTACGAGCAATTCGAGGAAGGCATCGGCGTGGGCCAAGCGGCTGCGCAAGAAGGCCGAGGAGAACTTCTCACCAACGTTCGCGCGGTCCGCGCGGCCACCTCCGCCATCAACGCGTCGGGGGCCATGCCGAGGAAGCAAGTGGAGTCCTTGATCGACGGGTCCTTCCCCGGCCGCATTGAGACTGCCATGGGACTTCTGCGCACCATTGACGAGACCCACGCCTCCATCCAAACCCTGGCTGAAGAGCGTGACGTGATGGGCCGTTTGGCTCCCCTCGACCTTCCTCTTGAACTCCTGAACGGCATTTCCGGCTTGGAGGTCCTTGTGGCTGAGACCAGCAAGGCGAGCAAAGTTCGTGACGCGTTGGGTGACTTGGCCAAGGACTGCGAAGTGCTCGCCAAGGACCGCATCGTGGCGGTGGCCTGCCGTCCCATTCATGCTCCTGAGGTCCAAATTGTGCTGGGGCAACTCGGCGCCAAGGTCGTTCAGGTTCCCCCCGGCGAAGGTCGCGCAGGAAAGCGCGAGGCTGAAGCGAAGTCGAAGATTCTCAGGCTCGAAGCCAAGATCGCCTCCGACCAAGCCAGCGTCGACGCATGGGTCGAAGCCAACGGACGCGACCTCGTGTGCGTTCACGAATTGTTGGAACGACAAGAAAACCTCGCGTCTGCACCCACTCAGATGGCCGTTGCAGACCGTGCCTTTGCCATGGACGCCTGGATCCCCACCGGCCGTGCCGAAGAGGTCAGATCAGCGCTCAAGCCGCATGCTTCGCTCGTCGAAGTGGAAGCATGGGACGGCGGCCACCACGGCCACGACGACCACGACGACCACGGTCACGGTCACGGCCCAGAACCGCCCGTTGAATTCGACAACCCCTCGGCGACGAAGCCCTTCGAACTGATGGTCGACCTCGTGGGTCGTCCATCCTACGGTGCCTACGACCCAACGACGTTGATGATGTTCACGTTCCCGATGATTTTCGGCGCCATTCTCGGCGACTGGGGGTTCGGTCTGGTGATCATCGCCCTCGCCATGTTCCTTCGCTCCAAGCCCATGGCCACGGACCCTGTCGTGAAGAACGGCATCACCATCCTGCTCTGGATGGGCATTTGGTGCGTGCTTTGGGGCTTCTACTTCGCAGAAGGTTTCGGTTTCGTCTGGGACAATTACACATGGGTCACGTACGAATTCACCAACGGCAATTCACCGCTCGGTTTCCTCTACCCTGACAAGCCTGTGGAGCTGCTCTCGGACGACTTCCGTGCGCTCATCGGCATGAACCATCTCACGTATCCGCTTCACCGCGCCTCTGCTGGACACGGTCTCGAGGAATACGTCATCTTCTCCGTCTACCTTGGCGTCATTCATCTGCTGGTTGGCTTCGTCATCGGCTTCATGAACGTCCTGAAGGCCCACGGTGCTGCTGCCGCCTTCTTCGAGAAGGGTTCGTGGATCCTCATCCTCCTTGGCGGCTTCATGCACGCACGCCGCTTCATCGCTTTCGACGGTGACCTCTTCGCCCTCAACGCCTACTCCGCCGTGATGCTGGTCGGCATCCTCTGCCTCATCGTTGGCCTCTCCGTCTACGAGAAGTTCGGCTGGGCCGGTGGCATCATCATGGGGCCGATCGAAACCTTCGGGCTCCTGGCCAACACCCTGTCCTACCTTCGCGTGATGGGCGTCGGCGTGGCCGGCGTCAAAATCGCTGAAGTGTCCATCTCCATGGGATGGGAAGTGATGCTCACGCAATTCTCCGCCGGCGGCATCGGGTTCCTTTGGGGCGCCATCGCCTTCCTCCTCTTCCTTGG
>QQSJ01000028.1 GCA_003602635.1 Candidatus Poseidoniales archaeon | reverse complement strand
GTCTGAAAATTCTGACTTAACCAGTTCATACCCCCAGGCTCTAAATGCACCTTTGGTGAACTTCATGATGTTCCCTTTGTGGACGAGGGTGACGCTGTCGCGGTCGTTGTCGATGGCGTACTGAATGGCGGCACGGACAATGCGCGCCGTTCCTTCGCTGGAAATGGGCTTGATGCCAATACCGCTGGTGTTGGGGAATCGAATCTTGTCAACGCCCATCTCGTTTTGCAGGAAGGCGATGACCTTCGCCACGCCTTCGCTGCCTGCCTCCCATTCGATGCCGGCATAGACGTCTTCGCTGTTCTCACGGAAGATGATCATGTCCACGTCACCGGGCGCCTTCACCGGAGAGGGGGTGCCTTCGTACCAGCGCACGGGGCGCACACAGGCGAACAGGTCGAGCTTCTGTCGAAGGGCCACGTTCAGGCTGCGGATGCCACCGCCGACCGGCGTGGTGAGCGGCCCCTTGATGGAGACAAGGCCCGAGCGCATGGCGTCAAGCGTTGCTTCAGGGAGCCATTCCCCGGTGGCGTTGAAGGCCTTCTCGCCCGCGAGGACTTCCGTCCAGGCGATGCTGCGCTGGCCCCCGTAGGCTTTCTCGACGGCCGCGTCAATGACGTGAATCATGACCGGGGTGATGTCGATGCCGATGCCGTCCCCTTCGATGTAGTGGACCGTGGGGTGGTCGGGGACGGACAGGACGCCGTTTTCAAGGGTGATTGGGGAGCCTTCGTTTTCGCTCATGACCGGGCCACCTGTCGGCTGTTCTTGAATCCCTCCCTGTGCGTTGCCTTTCGTCCTTCACGAACCATGAAGACGGGCCACGCCTCCGCCACAGCATGAAGGGCGAGGTGCACTGGACCGGTGGAAGCAAGATGGCGTGTTTCAACGACGCCAAGGACCGCCTTGAACTCGATTGGAACGATGGGCCTTCGCCCATGCAGGTGATGCTCCAGTCCATCGGCGCCTGCACCATCGCTGACATCGTGACGGGCCTCAAGGACCGACCCTTCACCGAAGTGTGGCTTGAGCTCGATGCAGAGCGTCGTGCGGAACCGCCCCGTCACTTCACGCGCCTTCACATGGTCTATCACGTGAAAGGCGAGGTTCCCGAGAAGCTCTTGCACCGTTTGATCGAGAAAAGCCACAGCACGTACTGCAGCGCCTCAACCTCGCTTCGAAGGGACGTTGAGGTCACCTGGGGCGCTGAGATTCACACGCCCTGATCAGGGCTGGGTCACGGCGCCGCCAACGGCCTCATCGAGTTGTTGAGCTCCTTCCATCAGCGCCTTGGCGAGCACGTCATGCATCGCATGCCACCCCTCGGGCAAGGCGTGAGGCGGAGCCATGGCGGTCCACCCGCCCTCGCCCATCGTGACGGCGGCGAAAGGATGCATGGCCGCTCCGTTCAACGTCGCATGGGCGCGAGCGATCAACACGTCACCGTCCTGGTGGACGTCGACATGGGCCACCTCCACCACAGCATCCGAAGGAAGGCCAAGTCGACGTGGGTCCACGGCAAGCCCGCGTTGCACCAGCAAGGCGATGACTTTCCCGACCATTTCCGTGCTCAGCGTCCGGGTGCGAGGCACGTCTGACGCAGGGGAAGACGACGGAACGGCCTCCGTTTCAGAGGAGGGGGCCTGAACCTCGGGTTGGACGGTGAATGCATCGGCTTCATGGTCCTCGACCAAGGCAGCCAGCGGGTCCTCTTGGCTGGTTTGAGGTGCGTCGGCGAGCAAACCAAGCAGGTCGTCGTCCATGGCATTCGGGGTCGGGGAGGAAGGTTCCACGCCCAACTCGGCGAACACGTCGATGTCATCGTCCATGCGCCAAGGTCCGGCGACACACGTTTCAACCTCATGCCTCCACGTTCGCATGAGGGGGACCATGCGCCACGTTGCTCTGGTCGTCGTCCTCATCAGCGCCTTGATGTTTGGACCGGTGGGTGTTGCCTTCCCAAACGGCATCGGTGAACAAGGCGACGGCGGGTGCCTCTGCCACGGAGGCCCGTCCCTCGAGGACACGATTCATCTGCACGGTTGGCCGGAAACCTACATGCCGGGTCAGACCTACCTGCTCCACGTCAATGCAAGCGTGTCCGAGGACCTCAATGGGGGCTTCCGCCTCCTCGTCAACGACGGAAACCTCACCGCCAACGCCACCTCAACGGCCCAGGCCATGGAAGGCGGTTTGACGCATACGGCTCCGTCCTCGATCAGCGATGGCTGGACGGCCGTGTGGGTGGCCCCCAACGCCACCGACCGAGCGGTTCGTGCCGTCCTTCACGTCAACGTGGTCAACGGAAACGGCGCCGAGGACGGCGATCGGTGGAGCAGCCTTGACCTGGTTGCGGTTGGCCCAGACCACGAAGGCCCCATCGATCCTCTTCGTGAGGACGGCCTCACTCCAGCCATGATTGGCATCGCTGCCCTTGGCCTGCTCACGACCTTGGGCCTCTTGGCCATCGGCCTTCGCGAACCGGGGGAGGAATGATGACCTTCGCGTGTTTGTCTTGAACGAGCGTCATGTTCGGGATGGGCGATGCAGGACAAGTCCTCGTCCAACTCGAGCGGTATTTGGCCGACGGTCGCGAGGAAATCACGGAAGTGATGGCCCGGGACCTTGTCCAGCAACTTCGGGCGAAGCGAGGACGTGACGTCACAGAACAAGTCCACCTCGTCAAAGCCCTGCGTTTGCTCAGCGACGTGCTTCTCCTCCGTGGAAAAGTCAAGGAAGGCGCCGCTGAAGTTCGTCGTTTGCACCGCGAACGGCGTGCGCTGGAGCGCACGGTTCGACGTGCGGACCCTGCCCTGTTGGAACGCCTCACGCCAGCGGCCGAGGACCACCTTCGATCCCTCCGGGCCGCTGCCGCCCTCGGCCGTTCCGGCGCGGCCCGCAAAGCGCTGAAGCGGATTGGACGGACACGCCCTGGCCACCTCCTCGCGCACGTCGAAGCCGTGGAACGCCTCGGTGACGTGTCTGGACTTGGACGGAGGTTGGGCGACGCTGCCCATGCAGCAGGACCGATTCAACAGACGGAACAAGGGTTGCGTCTTGTTCCTTCATCTGCTCCTGAATCCGCGGTGGACCTCGTTCGTGTTGAAGCGGCCTTGGCCTCTTGCAAGGACGGCCGGGCTTCGGAGGTTCATGCTCGGCTCCAAGCGGAAGGCGCGTCGTTGAGGAACCAGGAGGCCGAGGCGCAGGCCAAACTGCAGGCGGCCATCGCCTCATTGGAGCCGACGCACGACTACTACGAGTACGGTTGATTGGTAGCGAGGGATGGATTTGAACCATCGATCTCCGGGTTATGAGCCCGACGGGATATCCAGACTACCCCACCTCGCTGAGCAGAAGGCAAAGCCACCTCCACTTCAACCCACCGCCACAACACAAACGAGGCAAGACGCACGAAGCGGGGCATTTTTCTCCTCTCACGCGCACCTTCCTTTCATGCGGAACGGAGTTGTTCTTGTCTTGCTCCTCCTCAGCGCTTCCCTCGCCGGGTGCACTGGGGCCTCCGACGACGGTGGAGAAGCGGACGGTGTTGACCTGAAGGTCTACTACGACGAAACATCGGGCGTCGTTGAACAAACGTGGCGAAACGGGCAACAGACCGGCAGCCAGACCGTCACGCTGACCTTTGATTTCGCTCGTGTGACGTCCACAGATGACCCGCTGGTGGCTTTTTTTGTCGCACCAGGGGACGGTCGAGATGAAATCGTCACCGACGCCAACCAGACCGCGAGCATCGACGTGGAATACGCGGCCCACGGTCTCTACGCCTTGACGTACGGCGCCCGAACCGAAAGCGGAGCTGAGGCCTCGGAGGACATCACCGTTCGAATTGACCTCCGGATCGATTGGCAGGACACGGGCACCACCAACCCTGACGACGCCTCCATTCGAGTGATGACCGACGGTACACAAGGCGTAGACAGGGTGGCCGTCACCTCCACCGTGGCCAACATTGGCAACGTCGGTGGTGTGTTTGGCCGTGCGGTGTCCGCCACCTGGGAATTGCTCGACGGCAGCGACGGATTGCGGGCCACAGGCACCGCTCAAATCGCGGACGGACAAGAGGAGACCTGGGAAGGCTCCAGTGGGCCAGCCGAAGCGGATGAAGGCGATTGGGTGCTGCGCATTGGTCTGGACACGGACGACGAGAGCGTGAACGTGACCAGCGTCATCGACGTGCTTCATACCGAGACGGAAAGCCCGGCCCAGCCGTTCACCTCCGATCAGTCTTGAGTGAACAAAATCTGAACTGAAAGTGAATCAAACGCCGACGTCGGGACCTCGAGAGCGGCTGAGCACCTTCCAACCACGGTTCGGGGTCCATCGGTCCTTCATAGGTGGACGCCCAATCCTATGGCCAAGGAACGTGAACCCATGGCGACCAAATCCAAGCGCGCAGCAAGCAAGACGAAGAATGAAAGCACCTCCGAGGAAGACGACCTTCTGATGACGGAAGAACCCGAGGTCAAGGTCAGCATCGAAGACCTCCCAGGCGTTGGTCCCGCAACCGCAGAAAAGCTGCGGGAAGCCGGCTTCGATGAGCTCTTGGCCAT
>QQSJ01000027.1 GCA_003602635.1 Candidatus Poseidoniales archaeon | reverse complement strand
AAGGGAGGGACGGCGCCACCCCGCAGCCATTGTTCAAACTCCGGTGGACGCCCTCTATTAACACAGTCCACTTGGCCACGACGTGCATCGAGCCTTGCCCTTCGTGGCGCTGCTGGCGCTGATGCTC
The DNA here is from genome assembly GCA_003602635.1 of Candidatus Poseidoniales archaeon. Taxonomy (GTDB): domain Archaea; phylum Thermoplasmatota; class Poseidoniia; order Poseidoniales; family Poseidoniaceae; genus MGIIa-L3. The sequence goes on along the minus strand of QQSJ01000027.1, from coordinate 2,541 downwards.
TGTTCTGCCCCGTCCGTGGCCGCTGAGGCCACCGTGGGCGGCCTCTGCGAAGAGACGAACTGCGAGGCCGACACCACGCTGCGCGTGGTGGAATACTTCGGTGCAGACTGGTGTGAGCCATGTCGCCCGGTCGAGGCGATGCTCGACGGGCTTGAGCGCACCGACGTGCTCGTGGTTCGCCATGCTCCATCGCCCCAAGACGGTGAGTTCTCGAACCGTTCCTACCAGCGCTTCAACGGGCACTACGGACTCATCAGCCTGCCTGCGATCGTCATCGACGGTTATGCCGTCCTGACGGGTGAGACGATGACCCTCAGGCTTGAAGAGGCGCTCAACGCCACCGCTGAACCTCCCACGAACCATACCGGAAACACCACCACGTGGTCCAGTCCTGTTCACGCCCCAAACCGTTCAGGTACGCACGACGCCAACGTCACGTCCACCCTCCCTGGCTCCACCAACGGAACCTGGACGGTCGTGTTGCACGACCCGTCGCCGCTGCGTCCGCTCCAAGCCGCCCTTCAAGCCCCCGACACGTCCGATCCGGCGATCACCGAACCCTTGTCTGGCGGCGAAATCACGCTGCTGACCGTTGCGCTGGTCGTGCTTTGTGCACCAGCCACCGTGATGCTGTGGCGCTCCATGACGCCCAACCAGCCCGTCCATGTGGACGAAGAAGCATGAGCCAAAGCGTGACGAAGACGGACGAAGTCTTCAAGAGGGCCCTGTTGGTCGCCGGCTTGCGAGTTCGCTCGCAGGTGCACCCCCATGGTCAAGCCCGCCCGACTCCACACCCGCTTTGAGCGCGCCCGCATCATCGGTGCACGTGCTCTCCAGATCGGCATGGGCGCTCCGCTCTTCGCCAAGGAAGACGACCTGCGTCAAGCCTTCCGTGAGGAACTGATTTCGCTCCACGGCAACGAAGAAGCCGACGTCCGCTTCGTCCTCGACCCGCTCAAGATCGCGCTCTACGAGTACGAGCATGAGCTCATCCCCATCGACATCGACCCTCACGACGAGTGAGTCAATCCGATCCTGCAAAGCCGTAGAAGGCCGCATCACGCGGTTGCGGCAGCATCGCTTCCTTGACGAGCATGGTGCGCACCGCCCACAACTCGGTGAAGATGCGGTAGCGCGTGGTGGCGTCGAGGTAATCCACGCCCGCTGAACCGCCGGTGCCCATGCGTCGGCCGATCATCCGTTCCACCATGCGAGCGTGCGCATGGCGGAAGGCGAGCATCGACTGTTCGACTTCGACCACGGTGTCGATGAGACGGCGAGGCCACGCCAAAAGCGGCAAGTGGCGATGCGATTCGATGTACAGCAATCCAGCCCGGGCACGGTCGATGCTGCCCTCGGGGCGCAAAAACGAGGCTGCGCCATCGACGCCCGCGGACATCCGGCGTTCCAAGGCCTCTGGTTCACCTTGACCCACGGCGACCATGCGCGCGATGACCTCGTCCGCATGGGACCGCATCGCAGCAAGGTGGCCGTCAACGAAGGCCGTGACGACCGTTCCGTCATCCTCGGCGTCGGCCAAGGAGCCGTCGATGGGCGTCCGACCAAGCCAAGCGAGCAAGACGTCGTGCAGCGAGGTGCCGTCCACCCGCGCCTCGAGGTCAGCCAAGGCCGCGTCGGACATGTCGCCAACCGCATGGAGGCGGCGCAGGTGACCGATGGGGTCCACGCCTTCCACCCGTTGTTCATCGCTGAGGCCAAGGGTCAACTCAAGCGCTCGCATCTGCCAGGATTCGAAGCCGGAGGAGGTCCCCAAACGGTCGCGGAAAGCCAAGAACTCCTGCGGAGCGAGGGTTTCCATGACCTTCCACTGCGCGGAAAGGAGACGGAAGATCTCCGACACCCGTTCCAGATGGCGCACCACGCGGGGAACGTCGCCCTCTGGGACGGAGGGCTGACCGAGAAGGCGGACGCTGGCGTCGAGTTCGGTCAGGACCTGCTTGAACCACAGTTCGTAGGTTTGGTGCACGACGATGAAGTGCTGCTCGTCGGCGCACGGCACGGGAAGATGCCCGTCAGGGCCCGCTTGCAACCCCAGCAATTCGTTCAGACGCAAGTATCCCGCATAGGTGATCCTTGGGCCAGTGGGGTCCATGGTCGGCCGTCGGGCTCGACGGCCTGAAAAGCCACCGGCGTCGAAGGTGCTGCGCCGTACCGCGACCGTGACGGCAATGGATATAGAGCGCATACGGAACCGGTCGATATGGGCGTGGATGGGACTACCCTTGCGGGCTGGCTGGCGGACTACGACCCGGCCTCCATCACAATTGGCGTGGTGGCCTCTCACTCCTCGTTGCAAATCCTGCACGGCGCACGCATGGAAGGCTTCCGAACGCTCGGCATCGCCGTAGGTGAGGAGCGCCGCCGGTTCTACTCCGCCTTCCCAGGGGCAGAGCCCGACGAGTGGTTGATGCTCGATCATTACCACGAGTTGATGGACCACGCTGAATGGATGCGTGAGCGCAACGTCATCATCATCCCGCACGGCTCCTTGGTCGAATACCTCGGTTCAGACAACTTCCG
>QQSJ01000026.1 GCA_003602635.1 Candidatus Poseidoniales archaeon | reverse complement strand
GGGAAGGCCTTCCGCGTGGTCCCGTGTTTGAACGACGAACCCACGTGGGTGGACGGTGTTCATTCCCTCATTGAGCGGGCTTTTGCCGCATGAGATCAGCAAGGCGCTCCGCCTCAGAGACGACGTGCGTGATGGCCACGCCTGTTGCGCTCCATCCAATCCACGACCAAGGCGCAGCATGCTCGGCGACACGCCGCATGTGTCCCGGGCGCACCTGGGGCACGCGCCGCGTGCCAAGCACCTCGAACAGCACAGGCTCCGCAGGGCACAACATCGTCTCGACGGCCTGTCGGAGTGAGTCTTCATCGCCGTCCCAGCGCGCATGAGGAACCATCACCCGAAACAAGCGGTGGCCGGGTGGTGCGCGGGCTCCGTGATGCACGTCGCTCTCGTGAAGGATGCCACTCACCGGGCTTGTCGGGTCTGGGCACAAGGTGCCGTAGCCGATCGGGACCGCGGCCGCATCGGCGTGTGTGTATCCGACGACCACCACGGTCAGTTCTGGGCCGGCCTCGTCCTCCGCCCGTGGTGCAGCCCAGAGCACGGAGGCGAGGGAGAGGCCTGCATGTTCAGCGGCCGCTTCGGCCGAGGGTACGTCGACGTTGAACTGCACGTCCACCATGTCGTCGTGGTTGAGGGCGTCGATCAGGGCCTCGACGAGGCCTTGCATCCCTTGCTCGAGCGAGCCCATTTGGCCGCGTCGGGGCGTCCAGCCGCGGTAGGTGCTTCGAACGGCCCTTGCCAAAGCACGCCGATTCATGGGAGGGCCAGCGCCGTAGCGCGCCATCGTCGGCATCAGGAGATCTGCGTCGACCTCAGCGGCCGGGGCGTTGACGATGCCGTGGGTCATGGCGTCGGCCAGCCACGGAACGGGGAGGGCTTCGGCCACCGACCGTCCGCCCTGTCGTGCCGTGCGGACCCCACGCAGCATGCGCCCTGGCCCGAGCTTCAACATCGTGGACAGGCCGAGGCGATGGCGACGCCCCTCGGTCAGAATCCAGCGGTGTCGTGCCTCAGCTCGCGAAGGTTGCCACGACGGCATTAGGTCGAGGTCATCGATGAGTCGCCACACGGCAGGGTGAGGTCGAGAAGCGTTGACGGCGAATTCGCCCACCCATCCATCCTTGCGCCACGTGCGGATGACGCCGCCTGCGCGGTCGCTTCGTTCCAGCACGGTGATGCGCACGTCAGGTCGTGCTTCCCGCAAACGGTACGCGGCCGTCAAGCCAGACAGGCCTGCGCCCACGACCACCACATGCCCTTCGTCGGCCAGGGCAGGATTGACCAGCAGGGGCCGGCGAAGTTCCTGCCCGTGGCGGATCCACGCCTGCCGGTCCTGCATGGCTCACACCCACTCACGCGGCGTTTGGAGGACGTCGAGCAAGGCCGCTTCGGCCGAACCGTCTTCAGGCGTGTGAGCATACTCCCATCGCGCGGTCAACGGGAGGGACATCAGGATGCTCTCCACCCGTCCGTTGGTGTTCAACCCGAACGTCGTGCCGCGGTCGTAGACGAGGTTGAATTCGACGTACCGACCCCGGCGCAGCTGCTGCCAAGCACGTTGCTCGTCGGTGTAGGACATGTCCTTGCGTCGCTCAAGGATTGGAAGGTAGGAGGGAAGAAAAGCGCCTGCGCATGCTTCAACGAAGGCAAAGCACTCGTCTTTCGAAGCACCGTTCAGGTCGTCGAAGAACAGGCCACCGACGCCGCGCCGCTCACCTCGGTGGCGGATGTGGAAGTAGTCGTCGCACCACGCCTTGAAGCGAGCATGATCGGCCACCTCGTGTGCATCACAGACCGCTTTGTGGGTGGCATGGAAATGGGTCGCGTCTTCCTCGAAGAGGTAACTCGGGGTCAGGTCTGCACCGCCGCCAAACCACCAGGAGCCCGGTTTCTGACCGTCGCCTCGTTCGAAATAGCGGTAGTTGGCATGAACGGTTGGGGCCATTGGGTTCCACGGGTGGAGCACCAAACTCAGGCCTGTGGCGAAGAAGTCCAAGTCTTCGTCGTCGTCCAAAGCCTGCCCTCCGCCCATGGCCCGTGCGGCTTCTGGCCGCAGGGTTCCGTGCACGACGCTGACGTTGACACCGGCCTTCTCGAACACCTTTCCTTCGCTGAACACCCGGCTGCGGCCTCCTCCTCCGCCTTCTCGCGTCCACACGTCTTCGCGTGGCTCACCGCCGTCGATGTCCTTCAGGGCCGCACAAATTCGGTCCTGTTCGCGGTGAACGAGGTCGATCATGCGCTGGCGCATCATCGCCCCTCCACGGTGCGAAGGACGGCTTCGACGCATTCGATGCGTGCACTCGGAGCAAAGCCGTGCCCGAGGTTGAAGATGTAGCCTGGTGCGTCACCTGCAGCCTCAAGCACCGTCCTTGCAGCGCTGACCGCGGCCTCGGTTGAGCCGTGCATGAAGGTCGGATCGAGGTTGCCTTGCAGGGCCAGCCGCTTTCCGTGCGACGCCCGGTAGGCACGGAGGTCGTCGCGCCAGTCGAGCGACAAACCGTCGATGTCGAGTTCCATGATGGCACCGTGGAGGTGGGCCGAAGCCTTGGCGTAGTGGATGAGCGGGGTTCGCGTTGGGCATTTCGCTCGGAACACGTCGATGGCCCTCGCGGTCGCGGGCATGGCGAATCGACGGTAGGTGGCTTCGTCGAGCAAACCGGCCCAGGTGTCGAACAACTGCACCGCGTCCGCTCCACCGTGAACGACTTGGTCGGCCAGCAGGTTCCCCACGATGTCGCCCAAGCGCAGGAAGAGGCGCATGGCGGCCTCCGGAGCAGCATGCACCTTCGCACGGGTGTTGACGAATTCCTTGTCCCCTGTGCCGCCGGCGATCAAGTACATCCCAACGGTCCATGGGCATCCTGCAAAACCGAGCCGTGCGACGTCTCGAGGCAGCACCTCAGGCAACGCCGCAAGTGCGTTGGCGGCCCATGGGGCGTGCGTCCGTGCCTCAAATTCAGGCCATGCGTCGACGTCATCGAAATCGAACGGCGTGATGCGAATACCGCCGCCGTACTCGACCTCGTAGCCAAGCGCTGGAAGCGGGGTCAAGATGTCGCTGAACACGATGGCCGCGTCCAGCTGAGGGTACCGTTCGATCGGTTGCACCGTGATCGTGGTGCACAGGTCGAGGTTCTTGCAGCGTTCCCAGAAATCGGCCTGCTCCGCCAACGCACGGTATTCCGGCAGATGCCGGCCGGCCTGGCGCATGAACCAGACAGGCGGCCGGTCGACGGGCTCGTGGTTCAAGGCAGCAAGCACGCGTTCTCGGCCGTTCATTGAGCCACCTCCAAGGTGGTCAGCACGTCATCGAGCGCCGCAACGAATCCTTCGATGTGATGCGCTTCGTGGGCGGTGGAGAGGAAGCCCACTTCGTAGGCGGAAGGCGCCAGCATGTAGCCGCGTTCAAGCAGGCCTTGGTGGACGTCGGCGTACAGCACGCCCGCCGTGCTTGGGATCAGGTCCGAGCGCCGAGGCGGAGCGTCAGGGCCTGGTGAGAACCAGAACAAACTGGCTTGCCGCACCAGCCGCATTGGGTGGCCATGACGGGCCAGCATCGGCTTGGCGAGGTCTTCCAACAAGGTTCCAAGCCCCTCGAGATGGGCATGCGCCTCATCGTCCAGCAGGTCCAGCGTTGCGCAACCGGCGGCCATCGCCAACGGATTGCCAGAGAGCGTTCCGGCTTGATAGACCGGTCCGAGTGGCGCGAGGTGTTCCATGAGATGGGCAGGGCCGCCGTAGGCTCCCACCGGCAATCCTCCGCCGATGACCTTCCCGAGAGCAACAAGGTCAGGCGTCACGCCGACGTGCCCGGTGATGCCGCCTTCGATGAAGCGGAATCCGGTGATGACTTCGTCGAAAATGAGCAAGGATCCGTGTTCATCGCAGCGCTTGCGAAGGTGTTGAAGGAAGGCTTCCCGCTGCACCAACAAGCCGTTGTTCGCGGGCATCGGTTCGATGACGACCGCCGCCAAATCCTCGCCATGTTCAGCAAAGATGTGGTCGACCATGTCCTCGTCGTCCAACGACGCCACCACGGTGGTGGCGACCGTGGACGCTGGAATTCCGGGACTGCTGGCGATGCCAAAGGTAGCCAAGCCGCTCCCGGCGTTGACCATCAGCGCATCGACATGGCCGTGATAGCAGCCTTCGAACTTCAGCACCGTGTCCCGTCCCGTGCACCCGCGTGCGAGTCGAATGGCGCTCATCACGGCTTCCGTGCCCGACGAAACGAAGCGAACGAGGTCCATCATCGGGAAGATGGCTTTCACTTTCCTCGCGAGTCGGATTTCACCGATGTGCGGTGCGCCGTACGAGGTGCCTCGTGCCATGGTTTTCGTGACTGCGTTGAGCACGCTTGGATGCGCATGGCCGTGAATCAGCGGCCCCCACGATTGGACGAAATCCACGAGGGTGTTGTCGTCGGCGTCCGTGATCACGGCTCCTTGAGCGTCCTTGACGTAGATTGGATCACCGTGCACCGATTTGAAGGCCCTGACGGGCGAATTCACACCGCCAACCAAGTGTTGGCTCGCTTCAGCGTGCAAGGCCGAAGAGACGTTGCGGTTCATGCGCGTGCCCCCAGCCATCCTTCCGTGCAGATCTCCCGCGCGTGGTACGTGACGACGACGTCAGCACCAGCCCGGCGGAAACCGTGCATGATCTCCTCAACGACGGCACGACGCCCGTCCAGATTCGGGTGTTGAGCGTGCACCATGGCGTACTCGCCGCTCACGTTGTACACCGCGATGGGGCGGTGGGTGGCCGCCTGAACGGCAGCCACCACGTCGAGGTACGCGAGGGCCGGTTTGACCATGAGCACGTCCGCGCCTTCTGCTTCGTCGAGTTTCGCCTCCATCACGGCTTCCTTGATGGGCGCACGTGGGTCCATCTGGTGGCTCCTGCGGTCCCCTTCTCGTGGCGATGAACCCGCTGCATCCCTGAATGGCCCGTAGAAGGCCGATGCAAATTTCACGGCGTAGGACAACACCCCCGTTCCGTGATGCCCTGCATCCTCGAGGGCGGCCCTGATGGCCTGAACGCGTCCGTCCATCATGTCCGAGGCGCCAACATAGTCCGCTCCTGCTTCAGCCGCCACCACGGCCATGTCCGCGAGGGAAGCGACGGTCCGGTCGTTGAGAATGGTCCCTTCGTGAACGTGACCGCAATGCCCGTGGTCGGTGACCGTGCACATGCACACGTCAGCCATGAGCACCACCGTGTCTCCATGGTCTTCTCGGAGGGCGCGAAGTGCACGGATCATGGGTCCATCGTTCCTCAAACCAAGGCGACCTTCGGGGTCTTTGTCGTGTTCTGGGTGAACAGGGAACAGCATGTGGCCGACCAGGCCCATGGACACGTCCTTGGCGATCTGTTGGCGAAGCACGTCCACCGACTGGCGATGGATGCCCGGAAGGCTCGCGATGGGCTCGTCGATGCCTTCACCGTCCACCACGAAGTGGGGTTGGACCAGTCCAGAGGCCAGCGCATCTCCGTAGAGCAACGCTCGACGACCAGGGGTCCATCGGTTGATGCGCATCCTCACGTCCATTCCTTTCCCTCCGCGTGGGTCTTCCACCACGTACGAAGCGCTTCAGCGCTCGGCCCATGCAGACGATGGACGGTGGTGTCTTGGAATTCTGGGTGATCGAGCAAGGCGCGTTCAGACGCCTCACCCATGCACAGCACATGGCCGGGCACGGCGTGTCCGCTGCTGTGCCATGCACGAATGGCGCTCGGTGAGGTGACCAAGAGCACGTCTTCGTCTTCCACCTCAATCGGGTTCACGGGTGCGGGCATGGTGCGGTATGCGGTCCACGCCTGCACCTTCCGCCCCGCAGCCCTGAGGCCCTCAAGCAGCGCTGGGCGGGCTTGGTCGGATCGCGGGAGAAGAAGTGGAATTTCAGGGTCCAAGGCGCCCACCAAGGCGGCAGCAAAACCCGCTCCGTCTTCGGCTTCGGCACAGAAGGCCACGGTGTGTCCACGCTCCAAGGCGGCCAGCGCGGTGCCCCGTCCCAACGCGGCCCAGGGCAAGCGGGCGAGGTCTGGGCACACGTCCAAGTGTTCGATGACCATGCGAGCAGCGGAGGGCGAGGACAGCAGCAACCAAGGCCACAAACGGCGAGGTGTACCTTCTGGAACCACGTCGGTTGGCCAGTGATCGCCGAGGACGTCGAAGGTCAGCACGCGTTGGTGAACGACGTTGACGTTGGCCAAGGCCGCTTCATCGGTCAGACGGCTGGAGGACGCCGTGGTGATGAGGCGTGGGCCCAGGGCCTGTTCCGGCGCTTCGGTTTCGGTCCATGAGGGCGGCTGAAAGGACTCTGGAGCGCCCGTCCAACGGTGAACCAGTGGGACGCGCCGTCGTGCCACGTGCTTCCTCCACGATGGCGCAGCCACCGCCACGTGGGCGTGATCGTCCATCACGTGTGCCGCCACGGGCGCCAAGCATCCGCCGCCGAGTTCGGCCAACACGCGCCGTTCGTCGCGCACGGCTTGGGAGGTCGGGCGGTGATCGAGAAGCCCTCGAAGGGCTTCCAAATCGTGCATGGAGTCTCGGGCCGCGTGAACTGCAATGGCTCCTTGGCCGGGAGCACAAGGCCATGATGCGAGGTCCAAACGGAGGGCGTTGAGGGACAGATGAGACGCTTCCAAACCGCCGTGTTCAGCCAGACGACGAAGTCCAGCTTCGGCCAACAGCAGGGCGTCGGCCCGCCCCTCCAACAGGCGATTGAGGCGGGTTTCCACCGCGCCACGGACCGCGATGGGCAGCAGATCGGGGCGCAGGTGAAGCGCCATGGCCTGTCGCCTCACGGAGACGGTGCCAAGGTGGGCGTTGGGCGGAAGATGGGCCAACGCTTCAGCGGGTGAGGCGACGGCCCGAGGGTCGCTGAGCAAATCGTCGAGGGTGGGGACGCCATCGTGTGAGGTGGCGAAGAGAAGCAGATCGTGAGGCGGGGCGCGTTCCAGATGGCCGAGCTGCAGGATGCTCTCGGCCAAATCCGTGGGGACATCTTTGCTGGAATGCACGGTCAAGTCGACCTCGCCGTTCAGCAAGCGCGCATCCAGACCCGTCACAAATTGGCCCACGTGGGTGCTGAGGTCGCCCCCGAGCGATTGGTCTCCACGGGTTTGCACAGGTACGGCACGGGCATCCATGCCACCGGCCTTGAGACGGTCGATCACCGCATCGGCTTGGATGCGTGCCAAAGGCGAGCCGCGTGTACCGACCAAGAGGGTCATGGGCGGACCTCGCTTGGGGGAAGGTGGGTGTGCAGATCACCGATGGTCCGCACGAGGTCGTCTTCAATTCGTTCAAGCAGGCCGGGCGAAATGGGCCGTGTCGTGGATTGAACGCGGTCACGTACGTTGTCCAACGTGGCCTCGCCGTGCACCTTGCACAACCAGGTGGCCAGTTCACGCCCGAAGGCTTCGAGGGTGGCGTTTTGAGGCGGTTCGTTCAGAGGAGACTCGGCCCATCCCTTGGCCAGCGTGGCCAAGGTGTGGTGCACCAAACTTCGGAAATCCGATTGAGATGCGGCCGACAACTGCTGGTCCAACAACGCCTCAATCTTGGCCAATTCGAGTTTGGCTTTTGCGAGAAGAGCAGGTCGATCGATGGCTGCCTCAAGCCCATGCGCTTGCTGAATCCAGTGGTTCATGCCCTGCAACACTTGACCTGCATGCAACCCACCTTCGTCGATGGAAGGCGGCCATGAGAAATCCATCACCGTGAGCGGTGCATGCGTTGGAAGAGGGTGCTCCGGACCGTAGGCGGGTGTGGCCACCCGCAAGGTGGAAATCAGCAGCGAGGCGGATGGAGGCGCGTTGGTCCATCCTTCGAAGTCGATGAACTCCACATGTTCGGCGAGGCTTCCGAACCGGTCCTGTGCACGTTCCGGTTGGCGGCTGACCACCGTGACCTCCACGTCACGTTCCAGCAAGGCCTCAACGGCTTTCCTGCCCATGTCTCCAGACCCCAACACAACAGAGCTCAGCACGGTTTCTTCGTTCACCATGTCGTCAAGGGACCAGGTGGCAAGGTTGAGCATGGACGCCGTGGTTCGTGTGAATCCGAGGTGCTTCCTCACCAATCGGCTTGCCCATACGACCTGTTCCAAGAGGCGGACAAGGTCAGGATCTGCATCGTTCGATTGGCGGTGGTGTTCAATGGCGGTGCGCATTTGCCCGAGCACCTGAAGTTCGCCCAAGACAAACGCGTCCAATCCGCTGGCGACCATGACCAGGTGTTCCCACGCGTCTTTGCCTGAGAACGCGTTGACCGTGTCAAGCACGACCCCAGTCGCTTCTTCAACCGAGGTTCTGAGTTCTTCGATGTCGTCGGCCAATCCGGCGTACACCACGCGGTTGCAGGTGGACATCTCGAACACGCCTCTGCCGTGAGCAGAGGCGAGATCGTGGAGGAAGGTTTCACGTTCCTGCGCATCGAAGGCTTCCGTGGTCAGCGTCCGGATGGTCTCGAGGGTTGATGCGGACATCCGGAGGGTCATCACGGACAATTTTTCGAGGGGCGTGACGGGGGCAAAAGACGTGGCCACGTCGGCGCTGTCGCTTCGGCCTCGCGGGAACGGCATGGCCTTACCCAACCGAACCGCCATGGGGACACTCTTGAATTGTCTCATTGGACCTGTTTCGGAGGAACAATCCGCCGTCGCGTGCGAAAAGCCAGACGTTCAACTTGAACAGGAGAGCATCGAACACCCGGGTCGCGTCATCGCCCAGTCCGGGCGAGGTCCGGACCACCACGCGCCTTCGTCCTCAGGCAGCCGCTCAAAGGGCCGCATCAGGCGCGTGGCCAAGGCTTCGGCTTTGTTCCAATCACCGCGTTCAGCCTCGTCGATGGCGAGCTGGAGCACCCAGTTGCGGGGCGTGAAGACCGGCACGGTCTGTTGCATGGTGGTCATGTCTGGGGAGCCGTGCGTTCGCTCCAACCAGCGTCCAATCCAAGCGTTGAGGGCAGAAAGATCGGGCTCGGTGGCGTAGATGAGCCCTGCCTCTCGCAAGGCTTCGGCCGTGGTCACGCCCTCCGCCAAGTGACGCAGCATCGGAACGTGATCGACCTCCGAGGCGTGCATGACGTGTTGGAGGTCGCGAACGAGCGCCTCGTCCGCTTCGTTCCAGGTGGTCAAACCGAGGCGCTCGACCCAGGCCTGCTGCCGCGCGTTGCGGTAGGCCTCCCGGTAGGCATCGAGAACACCGTGAAGCGGTTCTGGGTCGTCCATGGCCATGGCGACGGCTTCCAACAATCGTGCCACGTTCCATCCCACCACGTCAGGCTGGGCTGCGTAGCGGTAGCGGCGCCCGGGCAAATCCGTGGTGTTTGGCGTCCATGAGGGGTCGTGCGCTTCCAGCCAGCCAAAGGGCCCGTAATCGATGGTCAGGCGGTGGAGGGACATGTTGTCGGTGTTCATCACACCGTGAACAA
>QQSJ01000025.1 GCA_003602635.1 Candidatus Poseidoniales archaeon | reverse complement strand
TAAATGTCGAGGTTGGTCCATGCTTCCCTCGCGGTGGCCATGACCTTGTGGTGTTCGGCGAGGATCCACCGGTCTTCGGGTTCCAGCGAAGCAGGCACGGTGCTAAGGTCCTCTGGGACATCGAATTGCGAAGCAAATCGGGCGACGTTGAACACCTTGGTGAGGACGCCGAAATACTTCTGCTCAATCTCCTCAGGGTTGATGTGGAAATCGTCGCCAACTTGCGCGTCACATGCCTTCCAGAGGCGGAAACACTCGCTGCCGATTTTGTTGGCTTTGAGGGCCACAGAGCCGTCGGGACCCTTGATGCGCCAGCTTCCGGTTCGGCCGCCTGCTCCACATTCGAGCACGGAGTCAGCGTCGATGCCGTTGCCAAGGGACTTGGACATCTTGCGTCCCCATGGATCCATGCCTAAACCGTCGATCCAGACGTGCTTGAAGGCGGGCTTGTCGAGCAGGAGGGCGCTTTTGAGCATCGTGTAGTAGAGCCAGGTTCGCACGATTTCCTTCCCTTGGGGGCGAAGCGCCGTTGGGAAGCATCGCTCGAAGCGACCGTCGTCTTCGAGCAGTCCGCTGACGAAGAGGTTGGAGTTCGAGGAGTCCATCCACGTGTCGAAGACCTTCTCTTCGCCAACGACGTCGTCCAGGTCGTGCTTCATGTCATCCCACATGCCAAGGAAGGAACGGTCGTCACGGTCGAGCACGCGGCTTCCTTCTGGCGGGCTTTCGCGCCACGGCTGCACGTAACTTCCCTTGGGAGGGACGATGACCTTCGAACCACCTGCTGCATACCAGACGGGGATTTCCGTGTGGTACCAACGTCGGCGCGAAATGGGCCAATCGATGGTGATGTTGTCCATCCAATCCAGCAGAAATTGACGGTTTCGAGGCGGGTGGAACTCCACGTCATCCACGAGCGTTCGAAGGCGATCTTGCATGTGCGTTTGACGCACGTACCATTCCTTGAGCAGGATGATTTCGACCGGATTTTTGCCACGTTCTGACACAGGGACTTCCTGATCTTTCTCCACCACGTTGGCGATTTTGCCTTCGCTTTCCAAGAACTCGATGGCGCTTGTGCGGGCTTCGAGGACCGTCATGCCGGCCAGAGGTCCCCCCAGGGCGGTCATCCGTCCTTCAAGATCGATGGCCTGGAAGGGGTCCAACCCAAGTTCACGGAAGACGGCCACGTCGTTTTGGTCACCGAACGAGCACACCATCAGCACGCCCGAGCCGAATTCCATCTTGACCGAAGGATGGGTCCGAACTTCGACGGTGGCAGCACGTCCTTCGGTGGGCATGGGCAGCGCCAAGGTTTGACCGACCAAACCGCGGTAACGTTCGTCGTCCGGGTGAACCACGACCACGCCACAGGCGCAAATCATCTCAGGTCGGGTGGTGGAAATGACGACCTCGGTCCCGTCGTTGGTCTCCCAACGCACGTCCACCAACTTCGTTTTCCGCGTCACGCGCTCCACTTCGGCGTCGGCGATGGTGGTGCCTTCAACGGGGTCGTAGATGTTGGGCCGCAGGTCTTCAACGATGGCCCCCTGTTCAAACAGATCGATGAAAATCGCTTGGGTCACGCTTCGGTAATCTGGAGCGTCTGTGAGGTATTCTCGGTCGAAGTCACAGGACAAGCCTACACGCTTCGCGGTGGTCCGCATGGCCTGGGTGAACGTTTCAATCGTGGACGCACAGAGGTCCAAAAATTCGCCACGCTCATAGGTCCGCATCTTGCGTTTCGTGTTCTTTTCAACGGTGAATTCGATGTTGATGCCGTTGCGGTCGACGCCCCACGGGAAGTAGACTTCCTTCCCCAGCAGCCGTTGGCTACGTGCGATGACGTCAATCATCGAATATTGGGCAACAGCACCAATGTGCCATGTTCCTGATGGGTACGGAGGTGGCGTGTCGATGACGAAGGGCTCACGCTCGCTTTGAGGGTCAAATGCGTACCGAGCATTGTATGCATCCGGGTCGCTGTAATGCGCTTCTTGGATGCGCTTTTCGAGGTCAATGCTCCACCGCTTCTCGTTGAGTCGGGGGGTGGGCATCACGGTCACCTTGCCCAGAGGGCGACTTGGCCTCGGGTCGCATCTCTTCAAGCCATCCCATGGGCGCCATGTGGTGCAAACGGTCGCACCTACCGGCAACAGACTTTCAAACGGGGTCGGACGACCTCAACTCGGATGGGCAAGGAAGACGGGTCGGCCGACGGCGATGCTTCCTCGGAAGGTCGTCTCTCTGCGTTGCGTCGTGCAGGCCGTGCCTCAATGTCACGTCGCGCCTCAGAGGTCAGCGGAGCCGTGAAGGGTTTCGACCCGAAATCAGCCGTTGACGCCATGCTCGATGCGCCTTCGAGCCTGAAACGAGAATGGCAACGCACCGGGGCGATGGGCGTCATCACGCGCTTTCCTCTGTTGACCGTGTTGGCCTTTTTTGCGATGACGTTGTTCTTCGTTTCCCATTCAGGTTTTTTGGACAACACGACGTTTGATCGGGATCCTGACAGCCCTGCCCTCAACGTCAACGGCGACATGGAAGTGTACCTTCCGGACGGCTCTGCGGTCAGCGCGTTGATCGCGAAGGTCGAGGAAGATTGGACCACCGACGTGATGGTCATCTACATCGAGTCCAACAAAAACAACATCACGGATCAACGAATTCTCCAAGAAATCAGTTACGTCGAAGAGACGTTGAACCCCTACATTTCCGACGACGAATTGGATGACGTCATCTACATTCTTTCGCTTTCAACCGTCATCAAAGAAGTGAATTCGAGTGCGCCTCGCGTTCGTTCGGCTCTGATTGAAGAGCTGGGCGAATCGGCTTGCCCACCAGACACAGACGATTGTGTCAGCCGAACAGCGGCCCAAGCGCTGAACGAGGTGTTGGCCTCAACCGACGTTGGAGCCCGGGCCATTCCAACGCAAGGGACCATCGATCTGATCGTCCGAGAAATGTACGAAGACGACGGTTCACCCACTCCCGGTCTCGACAAATTGGCCCGCAACACCAATCCCTGCACCCTTCCTGGTGGCTTGTGTGACAACGACGAGGATTCACTCCTCGACCGTGCTGTGATGGCCATCGCGGTCACGGAAAACAAACCTGCGAAGCAAATCATCGAAGAAACGCAAGGTCAGTTGGACGAGATTTCCACCAAGAACAGGCCATGCCTCTACGACGAGAACGGCAACCCCAACGCGGAGGCCGGCCTCTGCACATGGGACGACCTCGGTCTGAACATGACCTTGACCGGACCGGTGCCCATCACGAATGCCGTGACGGAATTCTCCTTCCAGCTTTTCTGGGACATCTTCCCGATGGCCGTGGTCTTTGTGGCCCTTGGCCTCTTCGTCTTCCACTGTGACCTGTTGCAAACAGGTTTGACCGGCATCCGTCCTTTGCAGGGCATCAAGGTCGTCAGCATCGCGGGCCTGCCGACCTTATGCGCCGTGTTTTGGACGATGGGCATCTTAGGTTGGACCAATTTTGAAGTGACCATGACCGTCATCATCGTCGGGCCAATCTTGCTTGCTCTCGGCGTCTCGTATGGCCTTCACATCACCAATCGGTACGCCGAAGAAACAGGCACCAAGGAAGAGAAAATGCGGGCGGCCTTGTCCTCAACGGGCCGTGCAGTGTTCCTCTCGGCCGTCACCACGGTGATCGGTTTCGTTTCGCTTGTGTTCACCCCAATGGCTCCCATTCAGACCGTGGGTATCGCGCTCTCTGGAGGCATTGTGGTCGTCTATGTTCTGACGATGTTCATGGTGCCCAACCTGACCCTCTTGTTGGACCTTGAGAAACCGAATCATCCCCCACTCGCGGCCTTCAACGTGGTCGTCGAAGTTCCAGTCCGCCGTTCGAGCTGGGTGCTTGGCGTCTTCTTTGTCTTCATTCTCATCTCAGCGACCGTCGGTCAAGCCAATGTCGAGGAAAACATCGACCTCCTTGGCATGGCTCCCGAGGACGAACAATCCGTCATCAAAATGAAGCAGTACAGCGAGGAGTTCAACGCTGGACAAGTTGGTATGGTGCTGGTTCACGCCAACGTGACGGGGAACATCAACGATGACGACTCCAGAAACGACGATCCTGCGTCAATTCTTGAGCAGATCGAAGTGCTGGAAACCAAAATCAACGAAGTGGACAATGCTTCCGCGGTGTCCATCGTGTTCCTGATGAAGGCCACTGGCGTGGCCGTCTCGATTTCAGGAGCCCCCATCGCTGAATTCATCGATGAAACTCCGGGCATTCCTGAAGAGGTCAAGGACACCGCCACGGCCTTGTTGAACCAGGAAATCATTGCAGACGCTTCGTTTTGGGACGTTTTGACGAATCCGTCGCAATACAACATGCCCGGCGATCGACAATCCCAGATTTTCCTGTTGAACGTGTTCTACGCTTCCATCACCGAAGAGACCCTCCAGGTGTTCATCAACGAAGATTACGACCGGACGCTGATTCTGGTTGACATGCCGTTCATTCCTGTGGCCGACACCGCCGTGAGCGTCGATGAAATCAACATTCAAGCAGCGGCCTTTGCAGGGCCAAAAGGAGAGTATGCAGAAGACATCACGGGTGTCGCTGCGACCGCCATCGAAGTGAACCAACTCATCGTCGGTTCTCAATGGCAGTCGTTGGCCTTCGCCGTCGTCTTGACGATCATCACCCTGGCCATCGTGTTCCGGGACATTCGGTATTCGCTCTTGACCACGTCCCCGGTGATCGCCACCGTGGCTTTGCAGTGGTTGGTGATGTGGCAACTGGACGTGCCGTTGTCCTTGGTGACGGTGATGATCGGTTCGATTTTGGTGGGTGTTGGCGTCGACTTTTCGATTCACATTGCCAACCGTATTCGTGAATTGGGCGGAGGGATTGAGGCCATCCGGACCGCGGCTGTCGGAACGGGCATGTCCCTTGCCGAAGCGGCGACGGTTACCAGCCTCGGCATGATGACCGCCTACCAAATTCCCATTCCAGAAATCAAACCATTCCTGACGGTCATTTTGATCCTGCTCTGGGTTGCTGCAGCAGGTGCCCTGGTGCTCTTGCCTGCGATTTTCGTGGCCATGGAAAAGGCAGGCATGGCCACGGTCGGCGGGCGACCGTCCATGGCGAACAAATTGGGTCTGGGTCGGAAGAGCCCGCCGGTTGAGGACGTTGTCTACGATGCGGTCATCATCGAACGTTCAGGCGACGCGTGGTGAAGCGAGGATTCAATGACTGTGGGGCATCCCCACGCCACATGAGGAACCTCTGGCTGATGAAGTCCGAACCTCACGTCTACTCCTACGACGATTTGGTCGCTGACGGCCGGACCCACTGGGACGGCGTCAGGAACTATCAGGCCCGCAACATGATGCGCGATCAAATGAAGGTCGGCGATCTTGTGCTGTACTACCACTCGAACACGAAGCCTCCACATGTGGCGGGCGTGGCACGCGTGGCCAGGGAAGGGTACCCTGACCACACGGCTTTGGATGCCTCCTCGAAGTATTTCGATTCCAAAGCCACCGAAGAAAATCCGCGTTGGAGCATGGTGGATCTCGTTCCTGTCGCCGCTTGCCCCAGCATCGTATCCCTTGAATCGATCAAGACGGACCCCGCCTTCGAAGGCATGCCGCTCATCCGCCGGGGACAACGCCTCTCCATCCAACCCGTGGAGGAGGAGCACTTCCGACGCGTGCTGATGTTGGCCGGTCTCGAGGCAAACGACGTGATGGAGGAATGAAGGTGGAGCAAGACGAGGTCAAGGCCGCATCGAGGGCCTTGTCCATCGAGTACGCCATCCGTGACGTCGTGGTCCCGGCAACCGTCCTTGAGTCACAAGGGCACGACATTCTGAAGCTCAACATCGGTGACCCCATCGCATACCCCGGCCTTCCAACGCCTCAACACATGGTTGAGGCCTATGCCGAAGCGGTTCGGGAAGGTCACAACGGATATTCTCCGTCGTACGGTATTCCCGCGTTGCGAGAGGCGATTGCCGCGGACGAACGCCAGAAAGGGTGGCCTGCGACGTCTGACGACATCTACGTCTGCCATGGCGTGACCGAAGCGTTGCAAATCTTGTTCGCAGGCGTGCTGGAGGAAGGCGATGTCGTGCTTGCACCGGGCCCCCACTATCCGCCGTACATGGCCTACCCTCAGATGTACGGAGCGCGGACCACAGAATACCGACTTGACCCAAACGACGGCTGGAGGATCGACCTCGCCGATCTCGAATCCAAA
Organism: Candidatus Poseidoniales archaeon; assembly: GCA_003602635.1. Classification (GTDB taxonomy): domain Archaea; phylum Thermoplasmatota; class Poseidoniia; order Poseidoniales; family Poseidoniaceae; genus MGIIa-L3. Next base: position 9,121 of record QQSJ01000025.1, on the reverse strand, counting down.
ATGAACGAGTCCGTTCGATTTGTGGTCCTCATCAACCCCAACAACCCAACCGGCAACGTGGCCACGCCTGAGGAAGTGGAAGCGGTGCTTCGGATCGTGGAGGACTGGCCGCAATGCATGGTCATCGCCGACGAGATTTACGATGGGCTGGACTTTACCGGGCATCACGTCTCTGTGGCGAGTCGTTCAAATCGTGTTCCTGTGATCACCTTGAACGGCGTCTCAAAGGTGTATTTTGCACCGGGTTGGCGCATCGGATGGTTCGGTCTTCACGATCCAGGTCAACGGTTGGGGTCGGTTCGTGAGGCCTTGGAACGCCTGCTTCGCTCACGGCTGTGTGCATCCACGCCCGCGCAACAAGGCTACCTTGCAGGCTTGACCGGCGACCGTTCATGGATGGGCCCATACGCTGAACGTGTCAAGCTCCAACGTCAACGGTGTTTGGACCGTATCTCGAACATCGAAGGCATGGAGGTCGAAGCACCGGGCGGTGCTTTCTACATGTTCGTCCGGCTCACCGACCCTGTTTGGGCCGCGAACGACAAGCAATTCGTCCTCGACTTGCTTCATGAGGAACACGTGCTGCTCGTGCATGGAAGCGGGTTCAGCCCAGAACGTGGCCGTGGTCATGTTCGCTTGGTTTACTTGGCGGACGTCACGGTGTTGGACGAAGCCTTCGACCGCATTGAGCGCTTCTTGAAGCGGCACAGAAGCCGTTCCAAGACGGAGATGGATTCTTGAGCAGGACCAGTTCAGGTCAGGGCATGAACCGGGCCTTGGCGCTTCTGTTCGCAACGGTTTGGCTGGTGCCAACCGCTGCTGCAGAAGTGGTCATCGTCCAACCCAGTGAGCCAAGCGCGGAGCTGGCGATTCCGTTGACCATCGCCGTCGTGTCGGCCCTCTTGCTTTGGCGTTGGTTTGTGCCACGCCAACTTGCGTCCCTTCAGGTGGCCTTCGAAATTGAGGATGACCTCTACGAAGTGCACAGGATTTCGCGAACCGTCGGAGAGGCACGGGAGTTGCTCAGCGTCCGTGAAGTCCGAAAAGGCGCCATCTTGTACATGATGGGCATGACGGGTATCTTGCTGCTCATCGCTGAATTGATGTTTGATCCACAGACCTTCTATCAGCCCAATCTCTACTTGATTGGCCTCTTGGTCGGTCTGCCCATCGTCGTGTCTCCATGGGAGACCCTCAACGCTCAACTCATCGGCGTGGGGAAAGCCAACATCAAGGCAGGTCTCGCGTCTCGGCTTGGTCGGTTCACCACCTTGCCCTTGTTGCTGGGCGCCCTCATCGCCACCGTGATCCTTGGTTTGCAATTGGAGGGGCAGGTGACGCCAGAATGGATCGCCATTTCCATGCTGGTGTTCATGGGTCCCACCATCATCGCCTATGGTCGTATCATGGGAGCCTCCTGGAACGTGTTGTTGCTGAACAAATGGCGTTCGTTCCGGGGTCAAACCACCGCCATTGACCCCGAATCCCCACGCTTCGTCAACCGTCTTGTGGCCATCATCCTCGTGATGTTCCTGTTCACCATGCCCCTGACGGCGTTGAACGGAATCGTGACGGTGATTTACGTCATCACCGTCGACCCTCCGAACACGGAAGCGATGCTCAACTATGGAGGCATCATTGGCTATTCGATCTACACCAACATCGACCTCATCATGGAGATCGTCGGTCAATTGGAAGCCCTGAAGAGCCTCCCCCAAGTGCTGTCGCTCTACCTCTCGCTCAACGTGGCCATCGTTGGATTGGCGTTCATTTTCGAACTGACGCGCAACCTGCTTCTCGGTGGGCAGTCCTTCGGTGGTACCTTCGGCGTTCAACTGGCACCTCCACGTGACATCCGAAGTGAGGTCGGCGTGCGAGGAAAATTGGTGGCCTTCTGCTTCGCAGGCTTCTCCGGCTACACCGTCATGTTGCTCCTCTTGGTGTGCTACAAGGAATTCGGGGACGTCATGCCGTACACCGATTGGTTGAACAGCCAAGACTTCGATGAAGAGATGCGCTTGTTGACGACGTGGATGTTCATCGCCGTGGGCCAATCCATCTTCATGCTCACCTGGCTTGCTTCCATCAGTCAATTTGGTCGTCTCCGAGGCCTTCGATTCGACATCGATCCAGACCGTCGTCGGGACGGTGCCGTCATGCTCACCGAAGGAAACGGCCTGCGCATGATGATCGACAAAGCGGCCCAAAACGACGATTTGGACATGCTTCGCCGCCTCCAAAACGCCGAGTACACCGACGATGAGGCGCTCATTCGACACGAGAAAGCCCGAGCCCGCATGTGGGAACTTGCCTTGCGTGGTTTGTGGCCTCAAGCGTCTGAGGAAGCCAAGAAAGTCCTTGCTCAAAGCGGTGGAGACGACGATGAATCTCGCTTGTTGCTGGCGGTTTCCTACCTTGCCAGCCGTCGTTTGGACGCTGCTCGCGAAGCGCTCTACGGCCTCGAACAACCCGAAGGGTACGACGAACCTGAGCTCATCGCCTTCCTGTGCGAATGGTTGGACCCTTGGCACGGGCGTGTGGACGAAGACGACATTTGGGATTGGGAAAACAACTCCACCATCGACCACCTCCAAGACATGATGAAGATGCTCGAGTATTGGGACCCCAATCCCGACACCATGAACCGGCACGAAGACCGCCTCTCGCGCATCGGACGGATTTCCCGCGTCGCCCTTCTCAGGGCACAACGCCGCCACAAAGAAGCCCTTGAACTCGCGCTGGATTGCGTTCGAGCAGATCCGACCGGCGTGCGTCCTCGCATCGCGGTAACGTTGTGCCTTCTCGACCAAGGTCGCTGGCATGAGGCCCGCACGGTGCTCGATGAACTGAACACGAGCGATCCTGCCGACCCTCGCGTGAAGGGGCTGATGGCGCTCATGGGCCATCACCCTGACATGGATGAATTCGAGGTGTCCATGGCCATGGAACCAAGGGCGAAAGGGAGGAATTACCTCGACGAGGCTCCGATCAACCCGATGGCAGGGGCTTTGATTCGTGGCGGCTTGGACGAAGCGCTGACCGCCAACGCGCTGATCGTCGCCCACGAGGCCGTCCGAAGAGCGGTGGGTCCCACCCTGAAGGTCTCACCCATCACGTACCTTGTTCACCTCGGCTTGATTTTGCCTCTGTGGGGCATGGGTGCAGCCTACTTGGCCACCCTTCGTGGTACGACCGTCGGTGTTGGAGCTGCCGTGGCGTTGGGTGGATTGCACCTGATGTACCTCCGGTTGCTCCAACAACAACGGCGTCTGGTCAAGCAACGCGATCAGCGCTTGATGATCGAAATGGGTCGTCGTTTGAAGCGAAAGAAAGCCGTTCCCACGGAAGGCAACACACCGATTGGAACGCACCTGATTTTGACCGGCCTTTTGGTGACCGTCAACGGCGTCGTGCTCGACATTGGCCTGCCTGCGTGGTTGGCTGTACGCAACGAAGATTCAACCGAGCGAAGCGTCCAGGCCCGTCTCAAGCGTAGGGCGGCCAAGATGGAACGCGCAAAATCTCCACGCACCAAGCCGCTCGGGCGTGGCTGGTGGCTCAAGCGCGAAGATCCTACGGGCGGGGAACCTGCGCTCGACGCTTTGATTGGTCCATCTGCGTACCGCGGCCGCGCTGCGGCTGAGGGCCTGAAGCAGAAACTTGGCGGTTCCATCAGCAGTGGACCGGCGCGCCGTCTCTCGGTTGCGGAACTCGACATGGTGGGTCGCGGTGCGCCAATGAACACGAGGAAATCCGAACGATTCCCCGGTTCTGGTCGTCCGCGTTGACACGTCTGAACGGCGCGACGTCCCTCGTTTTCCGTCGCACAAGGCACGTCAACTTCTATAACCGGTGCGACGCACGGAAGAAACCGGGGTCTTAGCCATGGCCATGAATCACAACCAGATGGCATACGTCGCCATCATCACGACACTCATCTTTGGTTCGTTGTTCGTTGGTATCAGCGGCTTTTGGCAAACCAACGAACGGGTTGGCGACTTCGAAAGTGCTGCTCAAGACGACATCCTCGGCGAGGGCACCGAATCCGTCGAAACCCTTGACTCCGACGGCGACGGTCTCCCCGATACCCTCGAACAAACCCAATACGGGACCCTCATCGACGATCCGGACACCGACGGTGACGGCATGTCAGACGGGTGGGAAGTGGCCCACGGACTCAACCCACTCGACAACGGTGAATCCGACGACATCACGTTGGACCCAAGCGAAGCCGACACCGAGGACGCGGTCAAGAAGAACGAAACCGACGCTTGGCCAGACCCCAATCAGGGCCCGAACGGCGACCCTGACCGCGACGGACTGACCAACACGGTGGAACAGGAACTTGGGACCGACCCGCAACGTGCCGACACCGACAACGACGGTCTCAACGATCGATGGGAATCCCTCTACTCCACCGAAGTCACCACCGTTGGTGGCGTCGTGACTTTGTTTGACCCGCTTCGTGGGAACTGGGATTGTCTGCTTCTCGATGCAGGCACGGAAGAAGCCCTCGAAGACTACTACAACGACGATGAGACCACACCAATGTGGGATGACTTGGCCAACTCTGAAGGGAAGCACTCTTGCGACAGCGTCCTCGACACTGACGAAGACGGCCTTCCAAACTGGCTCGAAGAAAACTACGGAACCGATCCCACCTCTCGCGACTCTGACATGGACCTCATCGACGACATCGTTGAGGTCTCCTCGGTCTTGGTCAACCTCTTCGTCGGAACCGGCGAGGAATGCAACGTCGCGCTGGTCCAATCCATCGACCGTGTTGCTCCTTTCCAGACCATGGACGATGCTTGGTTCCTGGGTGACATGGACGGCGACGGACTCCTGAACGGACCCTCTGATTGGGACACGGACGGCGACGGTATGCCGGACGGTTTCGAGTACTGCTACTCTCACCTGACCGACCTTTCCGAGGAGAAGAAGACCAATTCTGGACTTGACAATTCGATGCTCCTCAACCCGGCCAACGCCTCGGATGCATACGGCGATTGGGACGAAGACGGCCTCAACAACCTCGAGGAGTACCTCGTGGCCGAGACCTTCGGCCCAACCAACTTCACGTCACCTTGGCGGATCGACACCGACCTCGACGACATGCCCGACGGTTGGGAATCCAGCAACGGTCTCAACCCACGCGACGGTACCAACGGCGACGATGACCCAGACCGTGACGGTTGGGACGCCGACGGTGATGGCGCCGTCGTCTATGCCTCCTTGGTCAACAGCGTCACCGTCATCGGCATCGACGTGGACTTGGACGATTGGGTCATCGCCAACCAAACCGTGGCGCGCGGTCAAATCACCCTCGCTGGTGGCAACAAGCAAACCGTGTCCCTCGGTTCACCCGTTGACGGCTACGTCTACGACATTCACGTGCAACTCGGTGACATCATCGAATCTCGCCTTGACGTCTGGATGGACATCGTCGAACCTGAAGAGCAATTCACGAACCTGATGGAATACAACGCTCGTGACAAGGACGGCGACGGCATCGCCGAAGGGCGGTCCACCAACCCGCTGGTGGCCGACACCGACGGTGACGGACTCCGAGACGGGATTGAAGTGATGGGATGGGAGATTTTGGTGGTCAACATCGGTGTTCAGCGCATCAAGGTGACCAGCGATCCCGGTCTCTACGACACCGACGCAGACGGTCTCTCTGACTTCGTTGAGTTCAGTGAACTCTGTGACACTGGAAGCAACGCCTCCAACCCTGACACCGACGGTGACGGGCTTGGGGACCAAGCCGAAGCCCTCTCCGGCTTCATGTGGGAAGGTGAATCCTACTTCACGGACGCCTGCATGTTCGACACGGACAACGACGGTTTGGAAGACGGTGAGGAAGTCATCGCCGGTCAAGACAACTTCCTGACCCACGCGAACAACTCCGACACTGACGACGACGGTCTGAAGGACGGCAACGAAGTGCTGTTTGTTCCACGTCCTTTCCAGAAAGCCACCAACCCCCTCATCAACGACACCGATGCAGATGGCATGCTCGACGGTTGGGAAATGCAAGTGAAGTCCGCTGAGGACAACACGAACTCCCACAGCCTTTGGGTGGCCGCGAGCTCCTGGTCACGCCCCGGCTGTGAGTCTTCTCAATCGAACAACTGCTTGATGGAACCTGGTGGTTACGTTTGGCAGAACTACCTCGGAGGTTTCGTGCTTGAGGCCAAGTACGAGGTTTGGGAGATGAACCTCAGCGGCTTCAGCATCCCCGCGAACCCGCTGTGCGATGGATGTTCAGGACGCTGGGCGCTCGACCCATCCCTCGACTCCTTGGCGGATGCCAATTACGACGTGGACAACGATTCCCTGATGAACTCCGCAGAAGCGCCTGACCGTTGGAACACCAACCCAGTGGACGACGACACGGACGAGGATCAGTTGCCCGATGGCTGGGAAGTTCGCTACAGCCAGCTCGCCCTTGAGCGCGGTATTGTGGACAACCTTTCCATCGCTTCTTCTGGAGCGCGTGGCGTGATGGACCCGTCCATGCAAGACAGCGATCTGGACGGCATCACCGACGGTCAAGAAGACCCGGACCGTGACGGCCTCAACCGAAGTGGATTGGTGAGGAAATACTGTCCCGGCTACGACGACCCGACCAACAGCCAGTGCCACATCAACCCCGACACCCCTGACGGTGTTCGATTTTACGACAACCTGGAGAACTACACCAACTTCGAAGAGTTCCAGAACGGAACCGACCCGGTCACGAACGACACCGACGGTGACGAATGGAATGACGGGCCGGAGGTCTACTACCAAGACCACGACCAAGACGGCATGGCTACGGGATGGGAATACCACTTCGAATTCGATCCCTACGATGCGGCGGATCGCATGGTCGACACCGACGGTGACGGTCACGTGAACTACTGCGAGTACAAGTGGGACACCAACCCGAGGAACCCCCTGTCCTTCCCCGGTCAGGGTCAACTGTGTGATCCATTTGCTGAGTGAGCAGGCGGCGTGATGATGAGGCAACACCGGTCCATCGGGCTCGTGTTTCTTCTCATCGTGGCTTGCCTGCCGTCGGTCAACGCCGACACCGGTGCGTCGAGCATCGCTTTTGACCAAGCCGATGGTGTGGTGTTTGAGGATTCGTCCTTCTCCATCACTGGTGTGTCCACGGTTGCGTTGAACGACGTCTCCTGGGAAGTGGTGGACATCAGTTCGGACGTTGTGTTGACCAGCGGTTCATTCCTTGATCACGTCACGCCGAATGGCGAGGGTGCGTGGACGTGGGCCCACAACGTGTCCGTGGCTGAACCTGGCTGCACGTGCCGTTTTGTGGTGCACCATGCTTCGGTTTCTGAGGCCCTCGTGATCTACGTTGGTTCCCCCGTGACTTGGTCTCCCGTGTGGCTGAATGAACCGGAAGGACGCGTGTTGTTGAACGACGGCGCAAACACCACCGTCGAGCTTGACGTGGTGTTTCCACCTCAGCGCGGGAACGGATCGGTTGTTGAGATTCAGCGCTGTCCTGCCAGTGCCAATCAGGTGTGCAAATCACCGGTCTCCACCGTCTCCCTCCCCCTCCTCTACGACGGTGTCACAAGTTCAGTGGTGTTCGAACCGTCCTCTTGGTCACCTGAGGGCCACTGGGCGATATCAGCGATGACCGTGGTGGACGTCGTGCTCTCGCGTTCAACCTCCGTGGTATGGCAGGTGCTGCACGATGAAACCCCCCCTACGGTCTCAATCGAAGCATCGGACAAGGCCACGGAATCGGATCCGGTTGTCATTGTCGTCAACGCCACCGATGCCACCAGCGAAGTGACCGTTGTGGTGGACGTACGAACCACTGACCCGACGGGTGCCGTCCAACTCTTGGATGCAAACAAAGCGACCACAGGATTCCTCCTTCACCCACATGTGGCCGGAGATTGGGAAGTGGCCGTCACCGTTGAAGACGGCGCAGGATTGAGCACGACCGTATCGCATGCACTCACGGTGACGAACCTGCCACCAGAAGCCAACGCGCGCCTGAACGGGGCCGTCATCGAATCAGGCGACCGATTGAGCGTGCGCGCAGGCGATGCCTTCCTCATCGACAGTTCCGCATCGAAGGACACCGGGGGGGATTTGCTCAACCTCAACCACGTGTGGTGGCTTGACAGCGACGGTCGAATTTCCGGTGTCGAGACGTTGACCAACGATCGTTTCCCTGAGGCCGGAGTCTACGAAATTCGTCTTGAGGTCGTTGACAACGATGGTGCGTCGGATGAACTGACCTTCACCCTCGAGGTCATCGTTGAGGATGAACCGTTGCGAGAAGCGGCCGTCCTCGGGCCACTCCTGCTTGTGCTGGTGGGCCTCGGCCTTGCCCTGCTGATGTATGTACGGAACCGTGCCAAAGCCCCTTCCATTCCAACGTGGCCAGGTGAGCAAGAAACCTGACCCTCCGTGCAACGCTTGATAGCATGTCGACCCCTGCTGCAATCATGTTCGACGAGGTCTTCCAAGACCTGCCCCCTGCCCCGGCTCCGTTCTCCGTGAACGAAGTACGGGCCCGTCAAGCACGTTTGACCTCCAGCCTGTCCACCGACACGCTGCTGTTGTTGCCGGCCCCAAAGGAATCGACCCGATCCAACGATGTTCACTACCGCTACCGTTCTTCGTCCGACCTGATGTACCTGACCGATTGGGGCCAGCCGGAATCCATGGGCTACGCCATGCACGACGGTTCATCGTGGGTCTGGGGCTTGTTCGTTCAACCCAAGGACACCCTGAAGGAAATCTGGGAAGGGCGACGGCTTGGCGTCGATGGTGTGCTCGCGTTGGGCATGGTTGACCGTGCGCACAGCATTCATGACCGCGAGGACATCGTCCGGGATCTTCTGAAGGACGCCAGCCGCGTCTTGCTTCGCCAACATGTGGACCATGAACTGGATGAACTCGTTCGTGTTGCCATGACGGAGCGTTCACGCCCCCGTCAGCAATTTGGCACCGGTCCTGTGGTGCTCGAAGACCCCAGTGCACGGATTGCAGAACTCCGCCTTCGAAAATCCGATGAGGAGATTGCCATGATGCGTCACGCCGCTGACATCTCCTCAAGGGCGCACATCGCGGCGATGAAACTGCCGTCAAG
>QQSJ01000024.1 GCA_003602635.1 Candidatus Poseidoniales archaeon | reverse complement strand
CCTCCGAGGTGGTCAGCGCCACGCCGCCCATGTCCAAGCGCAAGACGGCCTCTGGAGCGGGGAGGTGATACTGACGGCCATGCCGACCTTCGCAGCCGACCATTTGGTCGAGCAAGACGGAGCCTTCGTCGTCGTACAGGATCATCCGACCTGAACAGACGCCTTGGAGCACGAGGTCCGTGGCCCCTGCATTCGGGCTGACCTCGATGTGCAGCGACGGTTGGTCGTCTTCGTCAACGTCAAGCCACGCCTCGAGGTCAAGGCCGTCGTCGGCGGCGCATCCTTCGGGAACGTCGTGCTCAACAACCACCGTCGTGGTGTCGCTGAGCGCCAAATCATCGGAGCGCCCGACGATCGCATAGGTTCCGCTTGGGACCGTGCATCCTTGCCGGTCAATGAGGCCCCAGCCGAGGCCTTGGTGGTCGACGTGCTCGTCGGCATCGATGGACCTCTGGTCAACAAGATCGATGCAAGGCGCGTCCCACCGGCTGTCGTAAACGATGTGACCTGTGGCGTCCGTGGCCCACCAATCGGCCCGGCAGGACGTCGTGGTGTCGATGATGAGGTCGTCCGTTCCGTGGTTGTTGATGCGGACCGTGGGTTGCACGATCTGACCGTCGCGGTACACCGCGTCTTCTTGCCCCATGTGGAGCGAGAGGCTGAGGGCGTCCGCTTCGTTCTCGAAGCCGACGGGCACGTGTTCCACCGTTCGCTCTCCGGACGGAGTGGACAGGGTGAAGCGGCCGTTTTCATCGACGTCCGCTGAACTGAGTGTCATCGCCGTCACCATACGGACTTCCCACGGAGCGAGCGGTTCAGCCTCGTCTTGGCACGAGGTCAACGTGGACCATGCCGTGTTCACGAGGTGCAAACTGCACCCATCGCTCGGCCACGCAAGGGTGGTTGGTCCGGCGTTACGCCAACGAAGGAGGAGGACTTCGCCCTCTTCGGCCACGTCGGAGCGCATGACGCTCAGACCTTCGAGGAGGAGGTCCTCCGGCCACGCCACTGAACGTTGTACGTCAACGGTGGTGGACGACACGGCTCCCGTGGCTGGATGAGCGATGCGCACGTCGTACGTGCCCGACTCGAGGCCAAGGTCGGAGGCGCTGAAAGCAAACGTCGTCCGCAAGGCTTCGTCGCCAGGCGCAAGGCTGAGACCGCGTTCCTGCCCTCGGCAGGCGTCGTTTCCATCGACGACGATCGCCCCTGTTGCGTCCACGACGGAGAGGACCAAGCCACAGGAGGGGTCCGTTTGGGTCTCCACCGCTTCAGCCGTGGGATTGACGAGCGCCGCCGACAAGGTGAGCACCTGACCGTCGGTCAGCCATGGACGGTCCAGAGAAGACACATCCACGTCCACCCGAAGGCCTTCCGTGCCCTCTGCGGAAGCCATCGCCCCAAAGGGCATGGCCAGCAACATCGCGAGGAGGACAAGGGCAAGCACCCCTCGCTCGCGCTGGTCCATGCTTGGTGAACACTGCTCCCCCTTGAAAGGGCAGCGGTCCCTGTGACCACCATGGCGGGGCCAACAGCAACGGTGGTGCATTCAACCCCCGTCTGCGAAGTGTTGCAGGCGCAGTTGGGCGAATGGGACAACCTCAACCATCTGATTGTGTGCACGGCGACCAAGCAAGCGGTGGTGATCGACCCGTTCGATGCAGCCTACTGGTTTGAGGTGGCGGCCTCACGAGGTCTGCGCCTTGTCGGAGCGTGGTTGACCCACAGCCACTGGGACCACACCAAAGGCGTGGAAATGGCCCTGGAGCTCGGCGGAGACGGGTTCGAGGTTGTCGTGCATGAAGCGGAAAAGGAACGCGGGTGGACCGGCCCGCACACCCGCACCCTCGATGCTCCTCCAAACGTCGCCACCGCGTTGCATGTCGGGGATTTGACCTTCGAGGCCGTCCGTACCCCCGGCCACACCCCGGGACATTTGACCTTCCTTGGGCATGGCGTCGTCGTGTCAGGTGATTGCCTGTTTCTGGGCCGATGCGGTCGCGCAGACCTGCACGGAGGCGACCCTGAGGCCCTGCGTTCTTCCCTGATGCATCTTCGCGAACGGATGGAAGCCCTTCCCTCGGACTGGACGGTCCTTCCTGGGCACGCCTATGTGCTGGCCGACGGGCGCACGCCTCACCACTTGAGTCTGGGTGACGTGCTACGAAACAACGAGGCCATGGCCGCGTTGGACTCTGACGAGGCTTGGGCCGCGTTGCCCTTCCTTTCCTTCGACGACGCGTTGGCGCGTCGCGCTCGGTCTCAGAGCTGATCCAAATCAGGCATGCTGGGCATGGACGATTGCTGGGCCGCGACCTGCTCTTGCTCATACTGCTTCCACTGAGGCACCGAAGCGGCCGCTTGACCGGTCCAACCGAGGGCGCGGGCTTCGTCAAGTTGGCCTTGCGCCACGTAGTAGTTGATCCACTCCAAGCGGCGTTCCTCTTCTTCATCGAAGGCGGCGTTGGAGAGTTTCTCGCTCTGGCGCGCGTTGAGGGCCGCCTTTCGACCGGCGTTGCGCGCGATCATGGCGAGGGCCACAGCGGCGAGCATCAGCCCGACCACACCAACGAGCACCAGCGTGAGCGTGTCCACCTGTTCGCCAAGGTCTCCACCGCCGAGGGATGCGTCGTTGTTGCCCCCGTCTTGTGGGGCCGTGATCGTGCAGGTCACTTGTCCGCGGAGCCCCACCTCAATGGAAGGGTCGTAGGGGCAGGGATCGGCGTCGTCCGACGTGCCGTCTTCGTCCGAGTCTGGGCAACCATAGGTGTCGTCCGTCGAGGTCCCGAACACCTTCCTGCAGCCGTCGGACTCGTAAGCCCCGAGGGTGATGTTGTCGCCGTAACCGTCGCCGTCAAAGTCGAGTTGCTGGCTGAACCGAAGCGGGAAGGAATCGGGAAGGCTGCCGGTTGGGTTGTCACCGCGGCCGTCGCCGTCGCGGTCGGACCACTGGGTCCGATCGCTTGGGAAGGCATCGCCTTGCTCATCCCTGAGCATGATGTACTGACCCGGATTGGCGTCGTCTTCCACGGACACCAGTTCGAACACGTAGTTGTCACCGTAGCCGTCTTCGTCGCTGTCCACCCACTGAAGGTTGTCGTCAGGGAAGGTGTCGTCCACGTCGGCCCACCCGTCCAAATCAGCATCCGGGCAACCGTAGCGACCAGATTGGTTTGAGCGGCCGTACACGTCCACGCAAGAATCTCCTCCGGTCACCGCGGTGTTGTCACCAAAGCCGTCCTCGTCGGTGTCGTTCCATTGGAACGGATTGTTGGGGAAGGCGTCCTCGTTGTCGGTGTATCCGTCGGCGTCGCTGTCAGGACAGCCACGGCTGAGCGGTGCCCGGGAGCTGCCGGCGTCGAGCGGACAAACGTCGCCGCCTTCTGAAACGCCATCGCCGTCCTCGTCGATGAAATTGTCACCGAAACCGTCGCTGTCGGTGTCTTCCCACTGAAGCGGATCGCTCGGGAAGCGATCGCCGTTGGTGCCGCTTGGATTGTCGCCGTAGCCGTCCCCGTCGGAGTCCGCCCATTGCGTGGAGTCGTCAGGGTAGAGGTCTGGGTTGTTCCCGTCAGGGTTGTCGCCGCGGTTGTCCCCGTCGCGGTCTTCCCATTGGGTGCTGTCGTCTGGGAACGGTTCGCCGGTGTTGGAATAACCGTCGCCGTCACGATCCGCGCATCCAAAGACGTCGCCGGTCGATGTCCCTGGTTGGTTGGGGCAAGCATCGGGTTCGTTGCCGGTTTCGTTGTCGCCGAACCCATCGCCGTCGCTGTCGCACCATTGCGTCGGATCGTCCTTGAACGCGTCTGCACCGTTGCACTCCCCGTTCGGGCCCCAATCGTCGGTGGGGTCTGACCAACCGTCGCCGTCGCTGTCGGGGCAGCCCAACCGGTCCCAGAACGAATCCCCGGCCACGTTGGGGCAGCCGTCGGCTGCACCAGAGTTCGGGTTGTCACCGATGCCGTCACCGTCCGTGTCGAGCCATTGGGTCCGATCGAGAGGGAAGGCGTCGGGCATGGTGGCGCCTTCAAAGCGCTCGCCCGGCCAATGTGGTGCTCGGTTGGCGGTCCAAGCGGGGTCGTCGTAGTTGTCGCCCCATCCGTCGCCGTCCGTGTCGTTCCACTGCAAGGGATCCATTGGGAAGGCATCACCGCGTTGGTTGATGTGGAGTTGGTTGCTTTGGTTGACGTCGTAGAGGTAATTGTCGCCGTAGCCGTCTTGGTCGGCGTCCGCCCATTGCTCGGGATCGCCTGGCCACACGTCTGCCCCATCCAGAATGCTCCAGCCCGCGTCAGGGTCGGAGTAACCGTCCCCGTCGGTGTCTGGGCAGCCGTACCGGTCCATGGTCGACGGACCGGCGACCGCAGCACACGCGTCGGGTTGATTGGCTGGTGCAGGATTGTCGCCGTAGCCGTCGTTGTCGGTGTCGTCCCACTGGCTTCCGTCTGAAGGGAAGGCATCCACGATTCCATCGCCTTGGTCCGTGGAGTTGTAACCGTCGTTGTCCTCGTCAATGTCAGCGAACCAGAAGTACACGCCCTCGTCGTTCCTGCCGTGAGCGGTCACCATGTTGTTGCTGTCTGGGCTCCACGACAAACCGTAGATGGTCCCGCAGTTGTTGTTGCCGCTGGAGGTGCACCCACCGGGCCGAGGGCCACTGAAATTGTCGATTTGTGCTCCCGTGTCCGTCTCGGCGATGTAGGTCGTCACGGCATCGGCACCGTACCAGTACATGCCTCCAGCGACGTGCCGGCCGTCTGGACTGAATTCAATGGACGCGCAGGACGTGGTGGTTTGGTACCCCCAAGCCACGCTCCAAGAGGAACCGCTGAGTTCGTACATGTCCATGCTGGCAGAACTTCCTTCCCAGCCTCCGCACATGGCGATGTAATTTCCATCGGGGGACCATGCGATGTCGTTCACCGAGGAAGGAGGACTTGTGATGCTGCTCACGGTCTGCTGAGAGGTCACGTTCGAGATGTAGATGTCACCGTTCCCAGCCAGAGCGATGAACTCGCCGCTTGGAGAGAAGGAGGCGGCGTAGAAGCGGTCTTCGCCGTTTGGGTTGAGGCTGTGGAGGTTGGATCCATCCGCAATTTGGATGAGGAAGACTTGCCCGTTCGTGCCACCGTTGCCCGACCGACCGATGGACACCGCCACAAGGTCGCTGTCTGGGTTGAAGCGCACGTCGTTGACGTAATCTCCACCGCCGACGTCGACGCTGATTGAACCATGCACGGACGTCAGATTGGATGCGTAGTAGATCTGCATGCTGTCGTCGTCCAACCCTGCTGCGATGTACTGGCCGTCAGGAGACCAATCGACGCTGGTGACCTCACCGCCAGGAATGGCATTCGCAGAGCGGACGTTGGTGAAGGTGCTCGCGTTCCACACGCGGACATACCCGTCCTCAGATGCAGTCACGACGTGAGTTCCGTCAGGAGAGAAATCAACGTCGTAGTAATCGTTGCTCGACGAGATGGTTTGTTCGTTGGAGAAATTGGGATTGTTGATCGTCCAACCGTCGCTGAGGTCCGAGGTTCCGTCACCGTCCCTGTCTGGACAACCGTCACGGTCCACCGTCGAGGTACCGGAAGCATATGGACAGGCGTCCAATGAATCCTCCACGCCGTCACCGTCCATGTCTCCAGCCGCAGCGAGGAAGGTCATAGGGAGGAGGGCGAGGACCATCAGGGCCGCAAGAAGGACAGCACGTCCACGCGGGGTCGAGAGAGAGGTCATGGCCCTTCGACATCGACGGATAAAAAGGGGTTGTGGTATACTTGTGCAAAGATTGTCGAGGACAACGCTGTTTCTGTCAAGCATCAGGCAGGCAAAGCCTTGAACGAATGTGCGTGAGCACAATGCGTGGCCACTGACCTCCCCAAGGTGTCCGTGGCGGTGAAAGACCGCATCCTGCTCCACCTCCTGGAGCATCAGGAACATGCGGATCGATTTGTCGTCCCTCATGCCGTCACCCGCGACGGCATCGCCGAGGCGTGTGCCCTGCACCCGCCAAACGTCAGCCGGGCGATGCGCACGCTCAGCCGTGATGCGCGGGTCAGCGAGCACCTTCGAAGCGTCGACGGTGAGGAACGGCGGCGCAAAACGTGGCAGCTGACGGACACCGGGACGAGGGCCGCCGAGGAACGTGCCGATGCATTGCGGACGACCAAAGTGCTGCTTCGAGGCGAGGACGGCCAATTGCTCGAGGTCCCGGCACATGAGGCACGCGAGCGTCTTGACGCCGACATCGGTTTGCTTCGGATCCTGATGCATGCCCAACACGAGGGCGTGCTGACCTACGGCGACATCAGGTTCGGCCTCATTCGACGAACGGGGAGCGCAGCAGCCGAAGCACTCCCTCCCGGACGCCTGACGATGATGGCCGGCGCTCACGCCACCTACCACACCTCACCGCCCACCACACGCAAGGTGCGAGGACGAGAATCCGAACGCTCGGAGTTGAACGAATGGTTTGCAGAGCGTCGCCCTGCCATGCTTGTTCACGGCATCGCCGGCATTGGGAAGTCCACCCTGGTGGCCAATTGGCTGGAGGCGGTTCAGGCCAACGATGAACATCTGTCCGTCTGCTGGTATCCCTGCCAACCGTGGGACACGGTCACGGGTTTGGCGGTCAGCCTGCTCCATCGTTTCGGCATCGACGACCAACACGACCCTTACGACCTGATGTCGACGCTTCCACTGCAACCCGGTGCTCAGTTGAACATCGACCTCTGGCGACGAAGGTTGCTGGCCTACTTGACCGATGCCCGCACCATCCGGGACCGGTTTGACCCGAGCCGTCGTGGGCCGCCGCCCTACTGGTTGGTGGTCATCGACGATGCTCACCACCTCAAGGAACAAGGGGGCGCCTTCTACGGAGCCTTGCTTTCGTTGGCCGAAAAGACCCCTGTCCGTCTCCTCTTCATCTCACGACGGACCATGGATTTCTACGATCAGCGGGACGTCCACACGCGCGACCTCATCCGGGAGCTTCCCCTCGAGGGGTTGCCCTTGGACGTGGTCAAGGGTTGGCTGCAGGACTTGTCCGGCGACGTGGCCTCTCCACAGGACGTGTTGGAACGAACGGGAGGGCATCCTCTCGCGCTGGAATTGCTGGAGCTGTACGGTGACGTGGTGCACGGTGATTGGTTGCGCTTTTTGGACCAAGAAATCCTCGCTGCGCTGCCCGAAGGCGAACGCGACATGTTGGCCACTTTGGCGGCAGCGCAATCCCCCGTACCTTGGGCTCGGCTCGCAGAAGCCGTGGGCTGGGAGGGCGCCCCGCCTCAGCACCTCATCGAGCACGGCCTTCTGTTGGACCTCAAAGAGGGCATGTGGCTCCACGAAGCCTTGCGAGAGCGGTTGCTTCGTGAGGTCGGCGATGCGCAAGAGGCGCGCCGTGCTTCGCTGGAAGGCTAAGCCGCTCAGAACTCTGCGCCTTCGCCAAAGGCGTCGGACATGGCGCCGTCGATCCAAGCCAAGACCTTGGCCTTGGGGAGCGCTCCGGTTTGGTTGCCCATGAGTTCGCCGTCCTTGTAGAGGTACATCGCTGGAATGCCACGGACACCCAGGCGAGCTGCATGCATCGAGTCGGTGTCGGTGTTGACCTTGGCGACGGTGATGTCACGTTCTCCGGCGACTTGCTCAAGCACTGGGCCAAGGGCCTTGCAGGGGCCGCACCAGGGGGCCCAGAAGTCCACGAGAACCCACCCTTGCCCGACGGTCTCTTCGTACTGGCTGTCTGAGATGGAAATGACGTCCCCCATTCTGCTCGCCTGTTGCCCCCTGAAGCAAGGGTCCTATGAGGCTTTGTCCGAGGAAAGAGCGAACGCTCATGTGGGTCGGGCACCCCCGACGTTGCATGGCGGACGTGGTCATTGCGCCCTCGGTGCTCACGGCAAACTTGGCCGATTTGGCCGCGTCGTGCCGCGAAGCGGTGGACGCAGGCTTGGACTGGCTGCACCTCGACGTCATGGACGGCAACTTCGTGCCAAACCTGACCTTCGGCCCGCCGGTGATCCGCAGCCTTCGCAAGGCCTTGGGCGACGGCCCAACCTTTGACGCACACCTGATGGTCAGCAACGCAGAGACGTGCTTTCAGGACTACATCGACGCGGGATGCGACCATCTCAGCGTCCACGTCGAAGCCGTCACGCACCTCCACCGCTTGATTCACGCCATCCGTGGCGCAGGCGCAGGTGCTGGCATCGTGTTGAACCCAGCCACTCCGGTCGAAGCCGCCCTTGAGGTGCTGCATGACGTGGATTTGGTGCTCATCATGAGCGTGAATCCCGGATTTGGCGGCCAGTCCTTCATCCCGAACGTGGAAGCGAAGGTCCGCAGGTTGGCGGACGCCATCGCAACGCAAGTGGCCAACGGTGGACGCCACGTCCAACTGCAAATCGACGGGGGCGTCAAGGCCCACAACATCGCAGAACTCCGAAGTTGGGGCGTGACGAACGCTGTGGTCGGTTCTGGCCTGTTCAACGACCGAGCAAGCGTGGCCGAGAATTTGGCCGACCTTCACACAGCACTCGACGCCTGAGGGGTCTGAATGCGGATCCTCGTCTTGAGTGGGATGCACCCGCTCCCCACCAACGTTGCGCGGGGCACCTTTGTCGCCGACCACGTGCGGTTGCTTCGGGACGCGGGGCACGACGTCCGCGTCGTCAATCCCCTTCCTCGCATGCTGCGGTACCAAGAGACCCGCCGTTCAACCCTCGCGGGTGCCGCCAAGGCTCCTTCGCGTCACACCTTTGACGGCGAAGAGGTGTTGATTCCGCGGTATTGGGGCTTGTCAAACCAAGCCTCGGCATGGTTGACCTCCGCCAGCATCCGGCGCCGTGCTTCGACGGTCCGCCGCTGGTTGGACGGGTGGGCACCTGAGGCCGTGGTGGTCCATGCGTTGTGGCCCGTTGGCGATCTGGCCCTCGCCCTGGCCGAAGGGTGGAAGATCCCTAGCATCGGCATCGTTCATGGTTGGGATTTGGACGTGGGCCTTCAGCACCATGACGTGGGCCCACGACTTGGAAAGATGCTGGCCAGTTTGGACCGCCTGGTGTTGGTCGCAGAAGAACAACGTGCTCATCTCAAAGGCATGGAGCACGCCGACGTAACAGTGATTCCGTGCCACGTCCCCGTGGAGGACGACTGGCAACAACCCGTGACCTCATGGCGCGGCCGATGGAGGCGCGATCGCCTCGACGTGCTCTTTCCCGCCGACCCCCGGCGGCCCGAAAAAGAGCACTACCTGGCCTTGGAAACGGGGCGGGAACTCGAGACGCGTGGGTGGATCGTGGGCATGACCACGCTTCGTCAACAACCACGGCCCATCGTGTGGGACCGAATGATGGTGGCTTCCTTGACCCTCATCACCTCGTCCCGTGAAGCAGGGCCGCTGGTGGCCAAGGAGTCCATTGCTTGCGGCACGCCGGTGGCCAGCGTCGATGTTGGCGACCTCTCCCGTTGGTTGCCTGAAGCGTGCATCGCTGAAGACCGAAGCCCGACGGCGCTGGCGGACGCCTGCGAACGGGTCTTGCAGATGGATTGGGACGAGCGCAACCTTGCTTTGCCCGAGTGGTGCCTCCGCCCGGCGGTCCAAGAGGCATGGACGAACCTCTTCGCTGGGCTCTAAGCCCTTTGACCCCCTCTTGTTTAATTGCCGCACATGCATAGGAATTGCATGAACAAAGGCCTGACCATCACTGGAGCCGTTTTCCTCGTGCTGAGCCTGCTCGGCGTGGTGGTGGGCGGCGCCATGGCGTCAAATTCCGTGGCGTCCTTGGAGGACATGGATGAGTTGGAAGACCCGTGGAACTACGAAAACGCCACCAGCGGAACCATCACCTACGACGATGCTGACGGCATGGGCGAACTTGGGTTCTACTTCTACATCGACACGCCAATGAAAGACGACGATGGGGACGGCGAGGGTGATGCATGTGTGGCCTTCTTCGACGACGGTGGCTCCGTGAGCGTGACCCGCGACGGCGAAACCGGCGCCAGCAATGAGTTCACCCGTGATTGCTCCATGCCCGAACCCGGCGAGGACGGGAACGTGGACCAGGGCATGACGCGCATCGGATACGCCTGCAACACCTTGTCAGAAGATTCCGATTGCACGAACGGAGATTACTCCTTTACCGCCTCGTCGGGCGTCCATGTGATGTACGTCGACCCCGTGCTCGCCGCATTGGTCGAAGGCCTTGGCGCCCTGTTTGGAGGGGGCGCGCTGGCCAGTGCCGCTGCATGTTGTGGCTTGCCGCTTGGGCTGATCCTTCTCATCGTCGGTTTGGTCACGAGCAGTGGCCCCGCACCGATGCCTGCTCAGGCTTACGGCCAAGCGACCATCATGCCCACCACGCTCGGGGCCGCACCAGCCGTGCCTGGCATGCAGACCTACGCACCTGCCCAACCCGGCATGGTGACGGCCGAACAGCCCGTTGCTCACGCACCAGCTGTCGCTGAGCCCGAGGCTGCGAAACCGTGGGATCATGCCGAAGGGCCACTTTGATCCTCGTGTGCAGATCGGGCCACGAAGACGGCAAGGCCGGTCAGCACCACAGCCACCCCAAAGGACGCCCCACGTGCATGATGCCACAGCCAAGGAACCAAGGCGCAACCGAGGACCGCCAAACCCCACGCTCGTACGTGAACATCGCGCCTTGACGGTCGAAGCACGAGGGCCAACAACGCCAGCACACCGCTCACCGAAAGGGCCGCCCATGCTGCACCAAGCGGACCGTTGGCCGGCACCAAAAGCACCCCAGCCACGACCGCAAAACAGAGGCCTGCGCCAGCGTGGCCGGCGTAGCGCCATGGGTTGAGCCCGGTTTGAATGCCCGCAAGGGAGGGCGTCGCCATCATCGCCAGACCCCAGCCGGGTAGGAGGATGAGGAACAGATCCCCGGCGTTGGCCCCTAGGGCGCCGTCGGTGTACGATGCGGGAAACACGAGGGTGAACAACGGAGGGACGACCAAGGCTCCGGCGAAGAGCCCCATTGGAATCAAGGGCGCAATCCAGGCCTCGGCCTTCCTGAGTTCCACTGACGTGGCCGGGCTTGAATCCCGAACAGCCCCGAGGGCTGGAATCAAGGCAGAACGGATGGCAGCGGGCACCACCAAACCGGCCGCCCAGGCCATTTGCGCCACGTGAAACACCGCTACGGCGTCGTACCCGTGGGCATCGGCCAACAGGAATTTCTCGATACGAGAGACGTACGGCAAGACCGCTGCGGTCAGGGCGAAGGGCGCACCGGCCCACAGCA
The DNA here is from genome assembly GCA_003602635.1 of Candidatus Poseidoniales archaeon. GTDB lineage: Archaea > Thermoplasmatota > Poseidoniia > Poseidoniales > Poseidoniaceae > MGIIa-L3. Next base: position 16,529 of record QQSJ01000024.1, on the reverse strand, counting down.
GCGGCCGCCACGAAGCGCCCCAAGCGGAGCCAAGTTCGTCGACGTCGGTCTGCGTCGGACCCAGCGTTCGGTGCAGCAGAAGGGCCGAACACAGCAAGCCTGCGAGAGCCCCTGCAGCGAGCACCAGCGCGTAAGGAAGCACGTCACTTTGGCCTTGCACCATCAACAGGGCGTATCCTCCGGTCATCACCGAGCGTTCAACCACCTTGGACCACGCCTCAAGACGGGCCTCTCCTGCAGCCCGAAGGGCGGCCCGAGGCGCGTACGTGGCGAGGTGCAGCAAGGAGACTGCGGCAGCGATGGTGACCAGAAAAGGCACGTCGGGATGGCGGCTGAGCACGGCTGCTCCAACGAGAAGCGTCACAGGGAGCGCCACAATGGCCTGAACCCGCCAAACGCGCCAGACCGCGGGCCGGAGCGAGGAAGGCTGCCGTGGACCGTCCCGAGCCAGCAGCGTTGGGAGGCCCAAATCGAGGACAAGGAAGGCGGCGATGAACACGTCGAGCAGCAAGATCCACCGGCCGTATGCGGTCTCGGCCAAGGCCGAAGTCAGGAGAACTTGGCCGACCAGGGCCAGGCCGACGGCGCTGATTTCGGAACCGGAAAGCCACGCTGCATCTCTGCGGGCGTCGAGCGGCCGTCCTGCCGTACCCGACATCGGTTCACCTGCGGGGCGGGCACGCCATCAATGCACCCACGACCATGCGCAGATTGAAGACCGTCCGCCATGACCGGAGAACATGGTCGAGACCACGTGGGTCGAAAACGAGGTCCGCGCCCTGATTCCCGATGCTGTCGTGGAATGCGTCGACCTGAACAACACGGGCGACCACTTCCACGTGCGCGTCATTTCGCCTTCCTTCGAAGGCATGCGCCCGTTGCAGCGGCAGAAAATCATCCTGAACCACTTCAAGCCACACATTGCGGCCAACGTGGTCCACGCTCTCGACCTGAAGTGCATGACGCCGGCACAAGCCGAGACCGCGGGAGACACCGTGTTCCACCCTCACGCTGGAGGCACCGGCATCCACATCAGGCGACGACCCCCCAAGGAGGAATGAACAGCATGAACGACGATTTCAATTGGACCCCCGACGAACTGCAAGCCATCGTGGACGAACACGCCCTCGTCCTCTTCATGAAAGGCGAGCCCGGCGCACCACAGTGCGGTTTCTCAAACCGTGCTGCGCAAGCCCTGCAAGCCTTTGGTGAGCCCTTTGCCTCGGTGAACATCCTCAGCGACCGGCGGGCCTTCCCCTCCGTCTGTGAATGGTCCGACTTCCCGACGATGCCCCAGATTTTCGTTCACGGTGAGCTCATTGGCGGATCGGACATCGTCCTTGAAATGCTTCAGGACGGAAGCCTTCGTGAGATGTTTGACGAAGGCCGTCAAGCCTGAATGTTCCATCTTCAATCCACAACCTTTCGTTTTTGGAGGTTGATTGAAATGCACGACGTCGCACCGCGACATCATGCAGTCTGAATCCCGACGCCGACTTGTTGTCGAAGGCGGAGAGCGCATCATCGACTTCAACAACAAGGCGTTCAAGCCCATCCCCGAGGAAGGCATCGCGATGGCAACCGACGCCATGCGTCGCGGCGTCATGTACCGCTACCAACCGCCGACCAAGGAAGACTCGCTCACGGCGCGCTTCGAAAAGACCTTCGCGGAATTCATGGGCATGAAGCACGCCATTGGAACCAACTCCTGCGGCTCTGCGATGTACATCGCCCTCAACATCGCCGGCGTTGAGCCAGGCGACAAAATCCTGACCAACGCGTTCACCTTCCACGCCGTGCCCAGCGTCATTCACCACGCACGCGCCGAACCCGTGCTCGTGGAAACCAACCGTGAATGGGGCATGGACGCCGAAGACCTCGACCGAAAGGTGACCGAAACCGGCGCCAAGGTCCTCCTGATGTCCTACATGCGTGGCCACGTGCCCGACATGGACGCGGTGATGGAGGTCGTCGAGAAGCACGACCTCTTCTTCATCGAGGACTGCGCTCACGCATACTGCACGACGTGGGGCGGTCGCCCCCTCGGCACCTTCGGCCACATCGGATGTTTCTCCACCCAGTCCAGCAAGGGCATGAGCGCCGGCGAGGGAGGCATTTTTGTCACGAACGAAGACGAATTTGCAGCCAAGGCAGCCTTGTACGCAGGTTCGTATGAAAAGCTGTGGAAGAAGCACTACGGCTTGGATCCGGAGATGATGGATCGCTTGCAGAACCAGATTCCTGGATACTCCATGCGCATGCACGAAGTCACCGCCGCCATGTTGCTTCCCCAAATTCCACGGTTGGCCGTCATCCACGAGATTCACGTCCGCAACCACACCCTGCTTCGCTCCGTCATCGGCGACCACGCCAACATCGAGATTCCGTCGCCTCACCCGAAGGCAGGGAACTTCCACGACACCATGCAATTCCATTTGGTGGGCATGACGACGCCACAGGCCGAGGCCTTCCTCGACGTCGCCAAGCACGAAGGCTTGCCCATGCAAATCTTCGGCATCGGACGCAACGCCCGCGATTACCGCTCATGGACCTACGTCGATGCGCACCGCGATGATTTGCCGCAAACCGTGGACAACATCGCCTTCGCCGTGGACCTCTCGATGCAACCGCACCTGACCGAAGACAACGTTCGCGTCATGGGCCAGGTCATCCTCGACGTCCTCGCTCACGTGCTCGCTTGAATCGGTGACCCGCCATGCGGATTCTTTGGGCCAGCGTCCGGGACCTTCGACGGGACCTCTGCGCCACCACCCAGATTTCCCTCGCCAAGGGATTGGCCCAGCGAGGGCACGAGGTGACCTTCGTTGGCCCAGGCAGTCCTGCAGAGCCCGTCGAGGGCGTCGAGCATGTGACGGTCAGCGGGAAAGCGCGCGCGGGACGGCGCAGCCGGGCGATCGCCAACGGCATCATCGCACGCTGGCCAGAACTCGGCGAGCACGACGTGGCGCTCGTGGAGTGGCCCCTCTTGCGTCGCCTGCATCGGGCCGGTGTGCTTGACGACGTGCCCTGGATGCTGGTCGACCGGAGCCCGCCGGCCGACGACGGGTTCCTGGCACGCATCCACTGGTTGGTGTGGCGCCGTGCGTGGCGCCTCGCCCGGAAGGCCGGCCGGCATCATGAGGGGCCTGTGGGCACCGTGGTCAGCGAGGCCCATCGACGCCATGTGAAGTCCTTCACGAAACTCACGGACGAACGGGTGACGGTGATCCAAGCCGGCGTCGATTTGCGACGTTTCGTGCCTGGCGCAGAGCGCCGTTCAACAGAGCGCACGCTCCACCTCGTCTACCACGGCAGGCTGGACCGCAACCGTGGCGTGCTCGTGCTCCCGATGTTGCATCAGAAAGCCAAGAACGCCGGATTGGACGTGACCCTGACCCTCATGGGTGAAGGCGATGCGCTTGGAGCCCTCAAGCGAATGGCGAAAGGAAGCGACGACGTGCACGTTCTCGGACGCCTTCCTCAGGACGAGGTGGCCCACCGCTTGGGCACGTCGCACCTCGGCCTGCTGCCGATGCCCGAGCATCGGGCGTGGTCGTTGGCCAGCCCGCTCAAGCGTTCCGAATACCTCGCGTCGGGCTTGATCGTGGTCGGGATGGACCATGAGGGCCACCGATTGTCGGAGAATGCGCCCTTCATGCACCTCTTCGCCAAGGAGGATTTTCACGACGGCATCATCGACTTGCTCAACCGCATGACGCGAGATCCGTCGATCTACGTCGAAGGAAAGCGTGCTGCACGAAGGTATGCAGACGACCACCTCGGATGGACGCACAGCGTGGATGCCCTCCATGCGGCCGTCGAGGAACGCGTGGCCGTCGAAGGACCGCAGTCGAAAGCCGTCCCCGGTTTTGCGGGGGAACCTGCTCCCGCACCAGAACCGGTGACTGAGCCGGTGAAGGCGCCGGACGTGGTGGCTCCGCCCGTGCCCGTTGAGGTCGAACCAGAACCGGTCCCGGAAGCGGCCCCAGAGCCTGTTCAGCCCGCTGAGGAACCGACAGGCCCACGGCGGAAGATGTGATCAGGGCCTGCCGACGGCATGCACGTGCCAACCGGCCTCCGCCAAGGCGTTGAGGTCCAAGACACGCCGTCCATCGTACACCATCGGCGTGCGCATACGGGAGCGAAGGGCTTCCCAATCCGCTTCAAGGCACGCTTTGTGAGCGGTCACAAGCACGACGAGGTCGTAGCCCTCGGCGTCCTCAATCGAGGCATGAACCGTCACGCCGTCCATCAGCGGCTCGTCGAGGTGTGGGTCCCATGCGCCCACACGGACGCCTTTCTCGAGCAAGGCGTCCGCCAAGGGTTCGGCGGGCGTCTCGCGCGGATCGCCGACCTCCGCCTTGTACGACCAGCCCATCAGCAGCACGCGTGCGTCTTTGGCCGGAACTTCTGCTTGGTACAACAGGTCACGGATCACGCCGGCCACGTGCACGGGCATTGAGCGGTTGACGGCCCGGGCAGCGGTGATGAGGTTCGCAGGCACGCCAACGTTGGACGCACGTTGAATCATGTAGTACGGATCGACGGGGATGCAATGCCCGCCTACGCCCACGCCAGGCGTGTAACGATGGAAGTTCCACTTCGTGGCCGCGGCGGAAAGGACGTCCTCGACGTCTACGCCGAGGGCAGGGAAAATGCGGGCCAATTCGTTGACCAAAGCGATGTTGAGATCGCGCTGCACGTTTTCGATGACTTTCGCGGCCTCGGCGACCTCCAAACGTCCCACGTACCGGACGTCTTCGCTCGTCAATTGAGCGTAAAGCCCCACGAGCGCTTCGCCGACCTCAGGGTCGGTACAACCGATGACGCGGGCCACAGAGCGAACGCCGTGAGCGGAATCTCCAGGGTTGAACCGCTCGGGACAGTACGCGATGGTCACGTCAACGCCCTGCTGCAGTCCGAGTTCGTCGAGAAGCGGCAACCACGTTTCTGCGGTCACGCCGGGATAGACCGTGGATTCGAGCACCACGACCGTGTTGGTGCCGCCTGGAAGCGCTTCGAACACGGCTCGGCCGGCCGATTCCACGTAGCTGAGGTCGGGTTGCAGGTCGTGCGTGACCGGGGTTGGAACGGTCACCAAGATCACGTCGCAATGTGGGACGGCTTCAGCGGTGGAGGTGGTGACGTGCCACCGTGGCGTTCCAGGTGCGGGAACCAAATCGTCCACGTCCGGGTCACCGGTGGGGTTGCGCCCTTCGCGGACCATCGCCACGGTCCGCTCGGAAATGTCGACGCCCCAGACCTCGAATCCGGCGTCGAGGAAGCCGATGGCGGTCGGCAGGCCGACGTAACCAAGCCCGATGACGCCCACGGTGGTCGAGGCTGCGTCCATGCCGGCGGCTGTTGCCCACGCCGTTTGAAGGGGTCGGTGAACGCCTCCACCTTCCACGTGCTTCTCGCCGTCTGATTCCACCACGAAGAACCCTGATGAGGCAGCGCGAGTCTGCGAACGCTTCATGGCTCACGGCGGCCGCAGACCTGCATGGGTCAGGAGGTGATCATCACCGGCGGTCGGCCCAGTGCCTTCTCGGCCCCAGGTCTGATGGTGCGGCGGTTGCTGCGTCATCGAAGGTTGGTCCGTCACCTGGTGGTACGGGACCTGAAGGTGACCTACCACGGCACCGTCATCGGCTACGGCTGGACGATGCTCGAACCGTTGCTGCTCACCGCCGTCTATTGGGCCGTTTTCGCGTTGCTGCGAGGTAACGAGGACCCGCTTTTTGTGCTGGAAATCCTCCTCGGCGTGCTGGTCTACGGGCTTTTTTCGAAGACCCTCTCACAAACCACGACTGGGTTGGTCGGGTATTCTGGATTGATCAAACAGACCTCCGTGCCGCGCGAGGTGTTTCTTTGGTCGGGAGGGGCCTTCCAGACCCTGCGCTTCATGCTCTCTTGCCTCGTGATTCCGCCGACCATGCTCTTGCTGGGCGTTGACGTGGATTGGACCTTGCTTCTCTTGCCGCTCATCGCCATTCCGACCTTGGCCTTGGCCATGGGTCTCGGCCTCATCGGCGCGGTAATGCACACACACATTCGGGACACGGCCCACGTGGTCAGCATCCTCACCCGCGCCGGTTTCTTCCTGTCCGGGGTCTTCTTCGGAATGCGTCACATCGATGAGGCGTTTCATGAGACCTTTGCACTCAATCCCGTGGCCGTCCTCATCGAATTGTCACGCTCGACCATGACCGGCGACACGTCCTTGCTCGAACTCGAATGGATCGGACGCACGGTGTTGGTGTGTTTCATCGTCCTGCTCTTGGGAAGCATCGTCTTTGTCCGGCGAGAGGCGGAAGCCGTCAAGCATCTGTGAGGTGAAAGCATGAACGTGATTCAGTTCCAGGACGTCACCCTCGACTTCCCGGTCAAAGGTGGAGCGCCGACCTACCTCAAAGAGCAGGTGACGGGGCGGTTCAGAAAAGACGGCCGGCGAAGTCGATTCCGAGCCCTCGATAAGGTCAACCTCAGGGTGGAACGAGGTGAGATTCTCGGCATCGTTGGACCGAACGGTGCCGGGAAATCGACCATCTTGCGCTTGATTGCCGGCATCTATCGGCCCGATGCCGGCACCATCCGCACCCGTGGGCGGTGCGTTTTGCTCGCTGGCATCGGTACCGGTTTCCAAGGCCACCTCAGCGGCCGTGAAAACATCAAACTCAACGGCAGCATCCTCGGCTTGACCGACCGTGAGGTGACCGATCGTATGGAGGACATCATCGCCTTCAGCGAACTTGGGGAACACATCGAACAACCCATTCGGACCTATTCCATGGGCATGAAAGCACGGCTTGGCTTCGCCGTGGCCGCCCACCTTGAGCCAGAAGTCCTGCTCATCGACGAAGTCATGGCGGTGGGCGATGCTGCCTTCCGTCGGAAATGCCAAGCGCGCATCCGAGAGATGGTCAGTGGGGACACGACCGTGGTCATCGTCAGCCACAACATGAACACGGTCTCCTCCTTCTGCGACCGTGCCCTGTGCATCCACCATGGAAAAGTCGCGAATGGCCCTGGTTCCGTTCACGACGCCATCGCCATGTACGAAGGTCTGCTGGCCGAAGAGGAATGAGCTTCAAGGGGCGTCAGGAAACAGGTCTTGTCCGATCAACGCCGCATCGTCAGGCATGCGCGGAATGCTTCGCTCAACGGCCTGCTGAACATGATCGCGTATCCAGTCAGGAAGCAACTCGAAGGCCGGCGCGTGATGCGTGGTCCACGCGCTCAAGTCGTGCTCTTTGAGATGCATGAGGTCGGGGATCAGGTCCCATCGGTCGTGTTCGTTGATCCACCACAACACGTGTGTTGCCGTTTTGAGCGGTCGCTTGGCCAAGAAAGTCTGAATTTCGCGAGCCCCAAAATCGGCCTCCCGTCCAAGCAAGGTGTGCTTGTGGAAGCACTTCCAGCACCGCCCACAACCTGGGAAAGCCGCACGCAAACAAGAACTGACCACGTCCCCAAGGCCAGCCTCCTGCACCAAATGGACCGTGCTGGCTTGGCTGATGCCGCCGATTGGAAGCACGATGTCAAGGCCGACGCTGGACATGAGCGGCGCCCACTGCCTCCACCATCCACTCGCTGAGAAATCACGCCAACGATGGCCGTGCCAAAGGTAGGTGTTGTCGATGGGCATGCCAAAGGCAATGCCGCCGAGGTCGAAATGATCGGCCGTCAGAATCAGGTGCACTGCGCTGGCGACATCCGTGCTGAAGCCGTTCGAGAGGCCATGGTGCTGACGGAGAATCTCATGATTCGAAGGGATGCTGTGCACCTTTCGCCCGGATTTCTTCAGATGACGAAACAACCGCGTGACGCCCTTGTGCTTGAGCAGTGATTTGTAGGAGCGACGATGGTACATCAGGACCGTATCCTCGGGCAGAAGAAGCATGGCTGCCGTCGAATCGATGCCACCAGAGAACGCCAGCCCTACCTTGTCCCCGCGGGTCCGTGTCGGGGTCCATCCTTCGAGCACATCCTTCTGCCAGGGCGACAGCAGGGCTTGTGTGGCCACCATCAGCAGATCGGGATGAATCCCTGATTTCGCCGGTCGAAACGGAAGCTTCCACTGCACAACGCCTTCATCACACGTGAGGATGAGCCGCTTGCCTTTCGCCTCCCATGACCACCGCTGACGGTCATCGGCAAGGAGTTGGACCATCTAAGCGAACTTGACCCGAAGGCCTTAGACCATTCCTCAGCACCGGACAAAGTGGAACGTAGGGTTCCGGGTGGGACGTGTGGACGACCTGCAGTTGACTCCGGAGGCCGTGGCGCGTATCCACGACCGCATCCTGAGCCTCGTTCCAGCACAAACCCGCGTGGTTGAGTTGGGCCACAGTGGTCTTTCCCGAGACCTTTCTAGCTGCTTTGAGTACACCTTGGTGGACGACATCGAACACGCAAACCACCGTGACGTGCCCATCGAACATCTCGTTCAATCAAAATCAACCACATCCAACGGCATCACTTGGTTCCACGATCTCGATGCATCGCTGCTCCCGTACCACATCGGCCTGATGATTGTGCACCACAGAGGTGAATCACTTGATGCGGCAGCGGTACTCGGCCACCCCGAACTCCTCCAACGAACGGGTCAGGTGCTCATCGTCAGCGATGACGGTGAAGCCATGTCGAGCCTTCTAGGTGGACGTCATGATGCCACTCCGCTCATTGACGACCCTGATTTGGGCGTCTGGCTGCTTCGACGTGATGTGGCCTCTGTTCAGGACATTGGTGCACATCACCCACGCCTCGACCTGGTCACTCGTGGGCTCCACATCCTTGGTTGGCGACGCATGCAGCAAAGGCGGCTGGACCGCATGGCATCGGACGCAAACGCGAGCATGGCCGTGAGAGAAGCGAGGGCACGCATGATGGCCACACCGGGCTCGTGGGAGGAGGCCTCAGAGGCCTATGCGGTGTTGTTTGATGAAGCACCGGGCTTCCGCGACGTCGGTTGGCAACTGCTCAGGACGTCGGTTTATTCGGAGCGATGGAACCTTGTAGCCCGTGTGTTGAGCAACATGCCTGAATTGTGTCAGGACGAGCGTTTTCGACCAATGGCGGAGAAGAAATTCAACCTCATCGGGCCTCAAGCCACGGCACAAGCCATCGAGGCCATGTACAGCGCAGGCCTTGATGCACAATGGTTGGTCCACCGTTGGACCCTCGGCGACAGCGGTGTGCGTCGGAACCACCAGACACCGGTGTCCAAAGCCGCGTGCATGACCCTGCCTGGCACCCACATCGGTCATTGCGTGCTCCGAAAAATCGCTTTGGGTGAGTCGGAGGAACTTCCCCAAATGATTGAGGAGGCCGTGGCGCGTCATGGCATCATCGAAACGTTGGCTTCGGTCTGTGTGGACGAAAGCCTTCCAGAGGACCTGAATGAGATTGTCCGTGACCTCCTGCAGCAATGCGACGGTGCGACGGTTCACCGCGCCATCCAAGCCATCGGCCGACGCGGAGATCCTGCACAATTCGTTGGTCGAGCCTCCATCATGGCCATGATGAACAGCGGGACTTCGGTGCAAACCTGGATGGTGGAGTTTGCCCTCCGTACAGAAGACCGGTCGATGCTCACCAGCTTGCTTTCCGAGGGGCTGCCCGGAACCGCTGACGCGATCATCGACGCCCTCGGGCATCTCGTTGCTCAGCGTAGAGATGAGCGCACCGTGGATCTGCTGGAATGCCTGGCTGAACACCAAGACCTGCACGTGCACCAGCCCTTGCGTCGGGCCGTATCCAAAGCAATGCTCGCCGTGGCCGAAGCCCCGCTCGCTTTCGCCTATGCGATGGAATCGGTACGGATTGAACCTCAAGACGCGGTGTGCGGTACCGTGGCCCTCAAGGCTGCCATCGCCACAGGGAACGAGACCCTGATTCTCGAAGCGGCGGACGTGGTGTTCAGCATGCGCGGCCGCTCAAGCACCATCGATTACGGCAGCGTCGCCGTGGCCGGCCTTCGGGCCAACCAAGTTGGATACGTGCGTGACCTGCTCGAAAGAAACCGCCTGCGAATGGACTTGCGTGCCCAACGTCTGCGTGTCGGCCTTCCGTACTTTGTGGATTACGACCTTGACGGCACGTTGGAACAAGTCAACAACACGCCAGCAAAGTTCCGAAACGACACAACCATTCGAATCTACGAGGCCAAAGCCCTCGCAGGCTTGCTTCGTCATGAAGAAGCAGAGGCCGTCGCCCTTAGCCTCAACGACCCGAGCGAACGTGCTACTCTGCTCTACGATCTGCGTCGCTCTTGGGGAGATGAATCTGGTGCCATCGCGGCATGGAATGAACCGCTCGAAACGGCGGGCATGACCGCCATGCCTGAGGGGTGGTCGAAGGCGGGATTCGAATTCCATGCGTTGGAACACGACCAAGATGAACCTACAAAGACACGCAAAGGTGGTCCACTGGTCAGCGTCATCATGACGGTACACCGGTGGAACGATGCGTTTCCTCTTGCCGTCAAATCGGTTCTGAACCAAACCCACGCTAACTTGGAACTGATTGTGGTGGATGACCATTCACCAGAGGACGATGTGGCGTTGTACGACGCTCTCCTGACCGACCCTCGTATCGTCCGCATCCGGATGCAAGAGAACGTCGGCACCTATGCCTGCCGAAACGAAGGCCTCCGGCAGATCAAGGGTGCCTTCGTGACCTTCGCGGACAGCGACGATTGGAACCACCCCATGCGCATCAAGCGAGCCATTGACCTGATGAACACACAATCCCTCGATGTCGTTCTAGGACGTTACGTGCGCATGACGCCGAGCGGTGAGGTACAATTCAACGGCGGACGGCTTTCGCGGTTTTCACTCGTAACCATGATGTTGCGTGCATCTGCGCTCCGACGGCACGGGTTCCAGTTCGACGGACGAGCCCGATTTTCTGCGGATTCAGAACTCTTCGAACGCATGCGCATCAAATTAGGTCCGGAGCGGATTCTACGGCATCATGTTCTCGATTTGGTGGCTTTGCACCATGAACAATCACTCACCGGAGGAGGACGCCAAGCCATTGGTTGGACTGGACCTGGACCCGAACGTCTTCGGTACGTTGCTGGGTACAGACGTTTCCATGGTGCTCTACGAATGGATGATTCCAAAGACGCCTCCGCCCTTGGGTTTGCTCCTCCATCGCCGTCAGTCATCGATGTACAACCACATCCACAAGATGCAAGACTTCGCATGGCTTACGGCTTAGAACATATGGAGTCCGATGGCGTCAGAACTTCGGTGGAAATTTCCGATTCAATTACTGTCTTCATGGCGACCTATCCCGGCGGATTCGACAATGTAGCGGACGCTGTTCGATCGTTACTTCAACAATCACTGGCCATCAACAAACTGGTGCTCCACGTTAATGGGAATCGTCGGCCACCAAGGCTTCCCAAAGACCCAAGATTGGTCGTTCACCTCTCGGAAACCAACCATGCAGACAATGGGAAGTTTGTCCACATGGCTGGGACACATGGATACATCCTCACTGCGGATGATGACATCGACTATCCTCATGATTACGTCGAGGTTATGGTGAACGAGGTCGAAGCCCATCAAAGAAGAGCAATGGTTGGTGTACACGGAGCCGCCTTGCCATATGGCCCACCATTCACACGCTGGAGTCAATACGCAAACATGCGTCGCTCACACGTCTTCTCGCTCGAACATGGAGGACGAATCCCCGTGGACGTCATTGGAACAGGCACCATGGCCTTCCATAGCGAAGTTGGGATACCTGACATTGATGCGATGGACACACTTCGGATGGTCGACTTGCATGTCGCTCATTGGGCTGCCAAGAAAAGCGTAAACATGCACATGGTCCCCAGAAAACGTGACTGGTTGGTTGAATTTGATGGGTTAGACGAACAACGCATTTGGCAGCAAACGAAAGCCGACAAAGAGCTGCAGCACATGATGCTCGGTGTTTTGGGACGTAATCCGAAATGGAACCGTTCTGCAGTCGGTAATCTTCGGTTGCGTCAAGGCCCCCTGTCCAGCTTAGCCTCTTGGTCCAATCGTGAAGTTCCTCCTGCAATGGAACTGTCGTCGTTGGAGCCCTGGTCATCACTCCCCGAGTATCCTCTTGTCACCATATACATCCCTGCTTACAACGTCTCTGAATACATCGAACAGGCGGTGGATTCTGCGCTCGCTCAAACCTATAGCAACATCGAGATTTGCGTGCACAATGACGGTTCTACAGATGATACCCTTCAGATCCTAAAACGACGGTACAAGAAGAATCCAAAAGTGCACATCGGGAGTGGTCCAAACCGCGGCATAAGTGCTGCATCAAATCAAGCCATCCTCGCGGGAACAGGAGAAGTGATTCTGCAACTCGATGGTGACGACACCATTGAGCCTGATGCGGTTGAGATTCTTCTGAAATCCCTGCGCACAGGCCATGTTTGTGCCTATGGAAACTTCCGTAGGATTGATCCAGAGGGTAACATCATCGACGACGGGTGGGAAGAGCCGGTTTTCACAAGAGAACGACTCCTCAGATCAATGATTGTGCATCACCCACGCCTCTTCCGTCGTGATGCTTGGGAGCGCGTTGGTGGTCATGATGAATCATTGACCAATGCCGTTGATTACGATCTATTCCTGAAACTATCGGAAGTGGGAACGATGCACCACGTTCGTCAGCATTTGTATTCGTATCGAATCTTGGAAACCTCCACATCCAGAGCAAAAAAATCGCTTCAGACAAAGAACACACACAACGTTGTTCGTTCTGCACTTGAACGACAGGGGCTACGTGGTTTTGACCTGCACGTCCCTAACCAAAATCGTCCAAGGTCATTTGTCCTCGTCGACCGTCGTTTTACCAACGATGGGGAGGAGAGAGCATGACCGTCGAGCGTCAGCCCTCAACATGGTACGTCGTGGCAAGCATCGTTTGTTTATTTGTGGCTGCACCCCTTACACACGTTATCGAAGAGGAAATTGTTGGACCACGCTTGGTGAACGGGACAATCGTTGAACTAGGCAGATACACGTTCATTTACGACGCCGTTGAATACCTAGACTCTAAATCAGAAGCGACAGTTTTGGCCGTTGGTTCATCTAAGATGAGGGAGGGGTTCGATGGTGGTTTGCTTGTCAAAGAAAGTGCTGCAAGAGGAGTGATTTACGCCAATTTGGGCGTGGCTGCTGACGTGCCCTATTTTCGAATGACCAACATTGAAGCCATTGCAAATTTGCAGCCGGACGTTGTCGTTCTGGAACTGGGACCAAACAGCCTTTCCGCATTGGAATCCCCTTTGAAACAACAAGACATCGATCGGATGAATGCGATGTTGTACAATCGCCCACTAAATCTGAAACGTGACTTTGAGTTATACCTCGATGAGGAGGACACCCCTCTCCTCAACCTTGGGGCCAAAGGTTGGGCTAATTCAAAGTCAGACATGGGATTTGAAGCGATTGACGATGCGTTACCCTTCGAGCAGGCTGGGGTTGAAGAAGAAGCACGATGGGATTGTTCAAACCCTCTTTCCAACGTCAGATGCGTGCCTAGCGTCGACAGCCCGTTATTTCCTGCTTATCTTGAACATCCCCCCCAATTTAGCAACGCCATTGAGTATTACAAATCTCTTGGATCCGACGCATTAGCAGAGTTCTATGGCGCAAAACTCGATGCTTACTTGGCAACACCGTACCATCAGCCTGAAGGAACGTTCAACAAAAACGAGCATGCGCTGGAATTTATCATCGATGAACTCGTCGATGAAGGAGTCAACGTTCTGTTGTTGGGACTCCCATACAATCCAGTGCTTGAAGAGCGGCTTAGCCCTGGAGACTGGGACTATTACAACACCACTGTCGAGCGTTTTGAAGAGGACGCGAGAGTTCACATGTTCGATTTGATGTGGGACCCTGCGTTCGATGACGAAGCTCTGTTCAACGATTTCACACATATGTCAGACGAAGGCGAACGGCGCTTGATGCAGGTTCTCGCTCCTGAAATCGATGCTTTGCTTGCATCACGAGGCGTATCAATGGTCTCCGGACATACATACACGCCCATACCTACACATACAGATCAACACACAATCTACGCCGCAGAATTACCGGCAACAGGCACTGTGCACGTTAATCTCAGTAACCCAAACGAAATCACATCAGGCTATGGCTTGTTCAATGGACACACATGGGAAGTTGACCCACAATCAGGTTGGGTCACCTCAACGCCTGAGGCGGATGTTTCGCAAAACGGCGTATCTGGCTCTCCTCAAATCGAATATTGCATGAATTCTACCATCTCAACCACGTACTGGGTGTGGCTGTTACTTTATCCGAGTGGAGGCCGGAGTGACTCTGTTTACGTTGGTTTGGATGGAGAACTCCTCGATTTAGGGCGAAGGGGTGTTCAAAGTTGGGAAGGAGCCCAGGAACCAGTATGGAGAAGTGTTGGTGATAACGGAAATCGGATTTTTTTCTATTCTTCAGGCGAGGCGGCCTGTCTCAACATATGGGTGCGTGAGGACGGTGTGGTGATTCGTGATATTGTCATTACAACAGATGAACATCTCGTTGTGGAGGCGTGAAGATGGACTTCACGACCTTCGGGTACTACACCTGGTTCCTTCCGGCGGTCGTTGTCGCCGTGATGGTGCTCGCACGCCATCGCAAGGCACCACAAATGGGCCTCATTCTTCTTGCGTCGTACGTGTTTTTCTGGCTGGCCAGCGGTTGGCACGTCATTTTGCTCGCCACCAGCACGTGCGCAGATTGGGTTATTGCAAAACGCATCGCTGCAAGCGATGATCAGAAGACCAAGAAGCGCCTCCTCATCGCGACCCTGACCCTCAATTTGGGCCTCCTTGCGACGTTCAAGTACCTCGACATGCTGATTGACACGTACGGGCTTGTGCAGCTCCGTGCTGACTTTTTGCCTCACATACCGAGGGCTGAACTCCTCTTGCCTGTGGGCATCTCGTTCTACACCTTCCAGACCATGTCCTATTCCATTGACGTGTACCGTGGAAAATACCCGCCTTACGCCTCCTTTGTGGATTTCGCAGCCTATGCTGCCTTCTTCCCGCAACTGGTCGCTGGGCCCATCGTCCGAGCCGACCACTTCCTCGAGCAAATCGAAGAGCCGCTCACCATGAAAGAGCGAAATTTCAGGCTGGCCTTGACCTTCATCCTCTACGGCCTTGTGAAGAAAGTCGTGTTCGCAGACAACGTCGCTTTGCATGTGGATGCGGTGTTCACAGAAGGCGTGGATTTGGGAAACACCGCTTTGGTGTGGTGGGCAACGCTTTGTTTTGGCATCCAAATTTACTGTGATTTTTCCGCGTATTCCGACATTGCGATCGGCTCGGCCTTGCTGTTGGGAATTCGCCTGCCTGAGAATTTCAAGACCCCGTATGCGGCGCGCTCCCCACAGGATTTCTGGCGAAGATGGCACATTTCCCTTTCCACATGGCTCCGAGATTACCTCTACATCTCACTGGGTGGAAGTCGCAAAGGGCAACGCAGGTTGTACATCGCGTTGATGACCACCATGGCTCTTGGTGGCCTTTGGCACGGTGCATCATGGAATTTTGTGCTCTGGGGGGTGGTGCACGGCTTGATTTTGATTGGGCATCGCCTGTTGGTGGCTCGGCCATTTGTTCAGGAAGCCTTCGAACACAAGCGGTTGCGGGTGCCGTTGGTGGTCACTGGGTGGTTCGTCACGCAGGTTCTGATCTTCTTGACCTGGCTGATTTTCCGTGTTGAAGACACGAAGATGCTCATCGAGGCCATCTCAGGATTCCTGTTCTTCCAAGGAGAGTTTGACGTTGCTGCAGCTCGTGAAGTGCTTCCTGAGGTGCAACACCTGACCACGGCTCTGGTGGTGGTGTTCATCCTGATGCACGGCATCTCGGGGAAGATTGGACGGTTGCGTGACCGACTCTCCGAGGGCTCTCCGATCTTGTGGGGCGTGTTCGCAGGGATCAGCATCGTTGCGATGCTGTACCTGCGTCCGAGCGTCTCCTCAGAATTCATCTATTTCCGATTCTGAATGAGGCGTGAGGCCAACGTCGCTGCTCCGTTGGCGCCATCGAAGGGTGTTGCATCTGCGTCAAGGTCGAGCAGGGTGCCCAACGCAGCGTTGAGTTGGTCGCCCGCAGTCAGGACTCTGCCCCAACCTTCCTCTTCAGCCACCTTGCACCGCGCCAACTGATCGTCCATCCCGGTGTTCATGTTCGGCAAGAAGAGGGTCGGCAGACCCACGCTGCGCATCTCGTGGAAGGAGTTGTACCCGCCTGCTTGCACCGAGGCGTCGAAGGCCTTGAGGTAGAGCGCGTTGGGGTAATCGCGCACCAGGTGAACGCGCTCGAGGTCCACCTCAAGCCGTTCGCCAAGCATCGACTCACCAAGCACCACGTGGACGTCCTCGTGCGCAAGCAGGGCGTCCACGACGCGGCGCACGTCGGAATCGATGTCGTTGATGCGTCCCGCGCCCAACTGCACGTAGACGACGCGCGCGTTCTGGGGCACGCCCAAACG
>QQSJ01000023.1 GCA_003602635.1 Candidatus Poseidoniales archaeon | reverse complement strand
TGGTCGAGCATGAGGCCGGTGTTGGCGATGGAGGAAGCGTAGGTGGCGTTGACCCACGAAAGGTCCTCGTGCAAACTGGCCGCCGTGATCGGCTCGTCGAGGCCACCCGCGGCCAAGGAAGCCGTCATGCGGTCGGCCATGGCCGACAAGGCCGCGTCGTCCGCAAGGAGTTCGACGACGTCCCCAAAGCGAACGCCAATGCGGTTGATCTTGTCCGCGTAAGTCGGCCCAATGCCGCGACCGGTGGTTCCGATGACGGTGTCCATACCGTCCAACAACCGATGGTAGCGGAGGATGATGTGGGCGCGCTCCGAGATGAACAAGCGGTGCCCGCGGACCTCTTGGCCCGTTTCTGCAGACCAGCCTTGCAGCTCCTGGTCGAGGACCCAAGGATCGATGACCATGCCGTCTCCGAGCACGAGGCGGCAATCCTCCCGGGTGATGCCCGAGGGGAGAAGGTGGAACTTGAGCACACGGTCGCCGAGGACGACGGTGTGGCCCGCGTTGTTTCCGCCTTGGAAGCGGGCCACCATGCTGGCGCCTTCCGCAAGCCGGTCCACCAGCTTGCCTTTGCCTTCATCGCCCCATTGCGCACCCAACACCACGGTCGCTGGCATTCGCTCACTCCAGACGCCGGTCGTGATGAGCGCTCCATCAACCTGCCCATGCGTCTGCACCGAGGACAGGTTCAATCAACGCGCTGAGATTTAACAAGGTTCACGCCTTCCAAGACGGTGTATCGCATGCACCAAACCCGTCCAGAAAGCGAGGACTGGGCATGAGTTTGTTTGCCCCTTTCGGACGCACAATTATATACTCTGGAAAAGCACTATTGAACAAGGAGTTGAGAAGTTGGACCGACCACATGCCCAAAATCAAGCCCAAAACAAGCCACGTCGAACCCTCGACGGCCATTCGACACCCTGCGAGGACTGCGGTGCAGTCGACTGGCACATGGACATGACCCGCGGGGAAGTCGTCTGCAACGTCTGCGGCCTCATCGCCGACGACAACCTCATCGATCCCGGTGCAGAATGGACGAACCGCGACCGCGGCGAAGACCGCGCCCGAACGGGAGCACCGATGACGAACCGTCTCGCTGACCGTGGATTGAACACGAGCATCGATGCACGCGACCTCTCCTCCGGGTCGGCCGCCTCCCATGGCATGAGCCCACAAGCGCGTCGCGATTGGCGAAGGCGCCGTGTCATCGACGAACGCTCCAAGACCCGGCGTTCCCGTGAGCGAAACCTGGTCAAGGCCAATCAATTCATCCGAGACAGGTCGGGCCTCCCGATTTCCCTCCAAGAAGAAGTGGCTCGCCTCTACCGCCATCTCTCCTCCAAGGGCTTCGTGACCGGACGATCAATCGCCGGCGTCACCGCTGCGTGCACCTACTTGGTGGCCCGTGAGGAACGCCTCCCACGGCAAATCCCAGAGCTCTGCGAATCCTTTGGTGTTGACGAGAAGGAACTCTCCCGCCTGATTCGAAAGGCTTCCAGGGAGCTGAACCTGCACCGCGTCAGCGGCCCAGATCAGTACTTCGACCGCTTCATCAACGACCTTGGTCTGCCACCTTCCTTCCGCCTGAACGTCGATGCGATTTGGAATCGAATTGCACCGCACGATGAAGTCTGGCAGGGCAAGAAGCCAATGGGCGTGGCTGCGGCCATCATCTACCAAGCCTCTCAAGCCTCGGAGACCCCGCGTACGCAGTCGGAAATCTGCCGCATCGCGAACGTGTCTGAAGTCACGCTTCGTGGCCTGGTCCGGATCATCACCGAGACGCTCGTGCTGCTCGACCGAATGGAAGAACGGTCCTGAAGCACGTCCGAACCTTCTTGAATCGGCTCCGTGACCCTGTGGCATGGGCTTCAAGGCACGTGCCAGGGCCAACGACTCCAAGGCCGACGGCGACCGGAAAAAGAAGGACGCCAAAGAAGGGAAAGACCCCTGCGGCGTCAACGGATGCGACGGATGGGCGGACAGCACCATGGGCGGACGCTCCCTTTCCGTCAGCGACGCTGAGGACATGTGGGGCAAATCGGTTGTCGTTCGCAAGAACCGTGTTCGCGTGTGCAAGTCGTGCTACCGTTCGTGGAAAAAGACGAACAAGCAGGACGAGTACTACTGAATTCGTTCACTTTCAGTTTTCGAGGTACCCCCTCGAGAACATAGGTGGACCCCCGGCGGACAGTTCTGGAGTATGCGAAGCAAAACCGTCGTTCGATCCCTCATCAGCGGGCACATCACCGTCGTGGCCCACGACGACGGCACCATCAACCTCCGCGTCCCGGGCCACCGAGAACGTCGCGTCACCATCGCGGCCGTCCCAAGCGTGCTGCTGACCATGACCGATCGCGAAGGAAAGGACGTGCTTGTGGTCGGAGATGCCCTCGGACGCGTCCATGTCATCCCCTTGGATTGCGCCACAGTGACCTCACGCCTCGACCTTGAGGCTGGCCGGGTTCGTGCCCTCGCAGCAAGCCCAACCGAGCAAGGTGACGTGGTGGTGGCGACCTCGAAGGGCATGGTGGCCGTCGTGGACCTGTCCACCTCCACCTCCTCCACGGTCGCGCAAATGGACGGGCCGGTGGCGTCGCTCCGCGTCAGCGAAGAGGCCCTCATCGCCACCGTTCGAGGCACCCATGTGACCTTGGATTGGCAAGGGTCGACGCTGTCAACGCACGCCCCAAAGCGCCCCACGTCGCGCCGTTATCCCCGTCGCCGGAGCACCTTGGTGGTCGGACCAGACCATCGCCTGATCGCTCCAATGTGATCATTCGGTGAGTTGTTCACGTTCTTCCAAAGGCCAAGGGTCGCGTGGGGTCATCCACAACGCCGACGGGGCTGGACGCGCCCATCCACGTGGCCGCCTTCCCTCGTCATCGAGGACCTGTTCGAAATGCGACACGTGTCGGCCAAGCACGTCCTTGACGTGTTGCTTCCCACGGATGGCAGGACCACGCATCGGCACCAAGGCGTCCAACTCAAGCGAAGCCAGACGCTTCAGGCTCTCCACGTGGTCAAGGAGGGAACTCCCCGGCAAATCCAGCCTTGCTGGGAGGTCTGCGCGAGGGAGGGCTGCGCCAACCACCGCGGTGGAACGGTCTTCGACCAGGTACCCAAGGCCCTCAGGAGCGTGCCCTGGAAGCGCCATGGCTTGCACCCCGCCGTCGCCCAACGCGATCAAGTCCCCGTCAGCGATCGGTTCGGCCTGAACGGACGGCATGTCGGAATCGTAGCGGTTGGCCCATGTGGAGAAGAAGTCCCCTGTTTCCAGGGCCGAGACGCCGGCCTCGCCCACATGGACCCGAAGGGATGGCCACTGCTCGACAAAGTGCGCGGCAGCGCCCGAGAAGGGATAGCGACGGCTGGTCAAGAGCAAATGCTCTGGCTGCACGTCGTCTGAAAGCAGCCCGAGGATGCGCTCGATCTGCAAGGCCTGATACCACGAGGTACCGGCATCGATGAGCAACACCGAGGCCTCGCCTTGCACCACGACGCAGTTCGCGTCGTGGTGAATGCCCGGCAAGCGCGTCATCCGCATGCTCCTGCATCTGGGGACGGGGCTTCAACGCTCGCTTCCGCAGCACGCAGCGGACTGCGGTGCGCTCAAATAGGGGGAGACGGTCGCCGGGCCATGGCTCGCTTCCCTGAGGCCGAGGCACGCATGTTGCATCGGAAGATCTGCATGAAGTGCAACGCCCGTAACGCGGTGCGAGCCACCCGCTGCCGCAAGTGCGGTTACAAGGGCCTGCGTTCCAAGAACGTGGAGCGCCGTGGCCCCTGATCGCCACGCCTTCACACCAAGGGTGCGAACAGCAACCCTGCGACATCGCCGAGCAACAACGCCAGCACGCACGCTGGCCACAGCACGACGAGCAGCGGCACCTTCCGCGTGACCCAAACCCGCTCAACTTCCAGCGCGGCCAACGCAGCGATGGCTTCCTCAACGGCCTCGGCCGTTGGCGTCCTACGCGGCGCCCGAATACGATGCACGACCCGTTCAGAACCGTCCAGGCCCACTTCGACCGTGGACAGCATCCAGACATGGGCGCCTTTGACCTCATCCAAGGGCATGCGTTCGGCGTGGAACGCGTGGCGAAGGTCGGCCGCTTGCTTGAGATCGCCACGAGCGAAATTTCGGACCATGTTCCACGGCGGAATGAGCAAGAAAGCCAACCCGCCCCAGAGGAGGATGGACAAGGCAGGCGGGAGAGCCAGCACCACCGCATCGCCGGGTTGAATCCAGGTCAACGCACCCCATGTGGGGAGAAGCATGGCGACCCACATCAGCGCCTTGGCATCGGCTCCACCGTGCAACAGACGCAGGCGCCAAGCCAGGTCGATGATGAGCAACACGAGGGTGACGCCGATCAATTCCCACCACAAGGCTTGGGCTCCGGCAAGGTCCCACAACACAAGGTCCAGCGGTTCCACTTGACCGTGGCGTTGCGCACCCCAGACAAGACCCGCCAAGGCCACAGCATACACCGCCACCGCGGCCAGGTCAAGCCTTGACCCGCCCTTGATGTCCGCCAGGCTTGGACGTCCGATGACCGCTCCGCTGGCGTAAGCCCACGGCAGGAGGAAGGTGCACCACACAGCCGCGTCGGCACCTCTGACCATAAGGTCCAGCGCCCAAAGGAGCAACACGGGTTGGCTCCACACCAACCAGTGCTCGTTTGGAACACGGCGGTCAAGGTGGTCCAACCACGCAGCCAAGCCCATGCCGACCACCAAGGTGCCGGCCCGAGCGACACCGATGACCTGAGGCGCTTGGAGGTCCACAAACCGTGAGGACGCAATCACCTTATAGCGGGCCCGCTGG
>QQSJ01000022.1:11700-17622 GCA_003602635.1 Candidatus Poseidoniales archaeon | reverse complement strand
TCGACCATGACTTCGTCGTGCTCGTCGATGAAGTTGATCGCGCCGTCGCCGGGAGCGAAGGCAGTGAGCTTGTTGCCGTTCTTGATCAAAGAGATCTTGACGGCCTTGCGGATGCCGCTGTTGGGCTGCTTGGCTTCGATGCCGACCTTCTCGACGACGATGCCCTTGGCCTGAGTCGACCCACCGAGTGGGTCGTGACGCTCGCGCGTCTTCAGCATGCGCTTCTTGTATCGGCGGTCAGACCAGCGAAACTTCTGGCGGTCCTTGGCCATCTTGGCCCCAGCAAAGAGTCCCCGACCCACATCATCACCTCATCGAAGCACGTCGCCCACCGTCGCCCCCTATATCAAAGCCGCGATGGGGTTTTCTCACCCACATTCGTCCGTGACGTTGAAGCCTTGCCGACATGAGGAGGTCCCATGGCGTTCAGGGACCACCTCGGCGCGGCCGTCTCCGTCAACGAACCAATCAGCCTCGTGCACGGCCTTTGGCGATGGTCGTACGCCAACGGCGGAGCCATGGCGGTCTTCGAATCCATCGAGGAGGCGCCAGGACATCGAGCCGCGGTCAACATGCTCACACGAGACCGTTTGTGCGCCGCCATCGGCATTGAGCCAGAGGCCTACATCGACACCCTTGGATGGGCGATGGCCAACCCGCAGGATCCGGTCATGGTACCGGAATCCGAAGCCGAGGTCTACGAGGTCCGGCGGGACACGCCTGAACTCAGTTCGCTGCCAATCCCTCATCACTGGCCTGAGGACGCCGGCCGCTACATGTCCGCGTCGGTCATCGTCGCCGACGATGGAGAACGCCGCAACATCAGTTTCCACCGTCAATTGCTGCGAGACGACGAGCACCTCGTGGTCCGCCTCGTTCCTCGCCACCTCCGCACCATGGTTGACGAGGCCCGTGCCAAGGGCAAGGACGTCAACATCGCCATCGTCAATGCACCAGACCCCGTGGTGTTGTTGGCCGCTGCTTCGACCTTCGCCGAATTCCTTGATGAGATGACGGTGGCCGCGGCCCTCCACGAGCGACTGTATGGCCGCCCCTTGCGCACCACCACCGCGCCCAACGGCGTCGTAATTCCCGCGGACGCGGAATACGTGATGTGGGGTCGCATCACCCAAGACGACGACGATGAGGGACCCTACGTCGACATCACGGGAACCGTCGACGACGTCCGCCAACAACCTGTGATCCACGTCGAAGGCGTCGCTCACCGCGAGCATCCGATCTTCCACGCCCTGATTCCCGGGGAGGCAGAGCACAAGACGCTCATGGGTTTGCCCCGCGCCCCCACGATCAAAGCAGCCGTCAACGAAGTCGTCGATTGCCTTGACGTGCACATGTCGGATGGCGGCTGTGGCTGGCTGGCGAGTGTGGTCAAGATTCGTCGCGAG
Organism: Candidatus Poseidoniales archaeon; assembly: GCA_003602635.1. Classification (GTDB taxonomy): domain Archaea; phylum Thermoplasmatota; class Poseidoniia; order Poseidoniales; family Poseidoniaceae; genus MGIIa-L3. The sequence continues at coordinate 16,216 of QQSJ01000022.1, read as the reverse complement.
CACGAGGACGACCCCCAGAAAGCCATCGAAGCAGCCTTCCGAGGCCACCCATCGATGAAATCCGTCACGGTGGTGGACGAGGACATCGACATCACGGACCCCACCTCCGTCGAATGGGCCATGATGACGCGCTGGCAGCCTGACCGAGACACCATCATTCTGCGCGACCAGCGCGGCTCATCCTTGGACCCGTCACGCTACGACGACGGACGCACCTCCAAGGTTGGCTTCGACGCCACCGTTCCGTGGGGCGCTGAACGCAGCGCCTTCGCCACCGTGCAACGACCCTGAGGTGCGGGCATGGAGGACCTCGAGCAGCGCCTCCAACACCCACGCCGTCACCTCGGCGATCGGCACCTCGCGCAAGCGCGGAAATTTCTGAAGCTCGCCCTCCGCGACCCTGAACGCGCATCGGGAAACCTGGATTGGGCAGAACAGCATGCGCGACAGGCCCTGCTCTATGATTTCACACAAGCCGACGCGTGGCGCTTGCTGGTGGACCTCAAGTTCAGGGTTGAGGACGAGGCCGGTGTTCACGCGGTCTTGGAAGACCTGTTCACGGTGCTCGGACGTGACCCTGAACGCGCCGCCCAGCTCCGTGGCGTCACCTTGCTCCCCGTGGCCAGCGAATTGCTGGAAGCCGCCTTGCTCAAAGATCCGCTCGACGCTGACGTGTGGTGGACGCACATCTCGGAAGGAGATTCGGCCAAGGACGCCTTGGATGAATTTGCAGGCCGGTGCCGACGTCTCGATTTCACCGACGCGAGGGCTTCGGTCATCTTTGCCCGTCGTTTGATCAGGGTCCGCCGCCGTGACGAGGACCTCTTCGTGGACCTCTCGTCGCACCTCCTCGCGCATCGCCCTCAGAACCACGAATTGTGGCTTGACCTCGGACGCCTCCATGAGACGAGGGAGCGGTACGACGAAGCCTGGCTCTGCTACGACCACGTGCAAACCCTGCGCCCACATCTTGACGCGCGAGACCGGTTCCAAGCACGGTTGAACGCCGCCTTGGACGGAAAGGAACAGCAACCATGGTCTCCACCTGATGTGGACACACGGCAACGTTTCCTGTCGTCCATGATGGACCTTCGAACACGAATTTCACCCGTGGTCGAATCGGTTCCTGAACCCGTCGTGGACGAAGAAGAGGACCCACGTGACCCGACCCAGAAACGCATCGAAGCCCTCCTCGACCAAGGCGAACACGCTGAGGCGTTTTTCCTTGCGCGACGCGAAGTGGCCAGCGGGGCTGCTTGGGCGCAGGACCTGCTTGACAGGGCACGCGCGGGCATGGAGGAGATCGCGTGACGCGTTTCGTGCTCGCATGGGCCGTTGAGCAACACGATCCTTTGCTTCCCCTCGGTGAAGGCGGGCGCCTTTTGCTGGTCCGTCACCCTGAACGAGGCTGGGAATTCCCCGGCGGGCGCATCGAGGAAGGCGAAACACCTGAGCAGGCGATGCATCGTGAATTGCTTGAAGAAACCGGACGTCGAGGGAAGATCCTCGCCTGGAACACCACCTACTACGACGAAGGATGGGTGGCGCTCATCCGATTGGAACCCGGAACAGACGCGGTGGACGACGAGCACGTCGCAGAAACACGGTGGTGGAACCATGTCCCTCCGATGGAGACGTGGGACGCGGGAGAATTCTCAGACCTCGGTCTGTGGGTCAAGGGCATGCATGGTGAGCTGGGCCATCCTTCGTGACCAGGCCTCCGCACCCTCGTCGTCAACGTGCTGCATGACCGCGCACAGCATCGGATCTTCCACCGCATCCTGCGCGCCGAACAAGTGAGCCACGACGTCGAGGCGTCCGTACCGGGCCGAGAGCAGCGCAACAGCCCGAAGGTCGGGACGTTCCACACCGTCAAGGCGGTCCCCACACGCCTTTGCGCACCATTCCAGGACCTCTTCGGCTTCAGCACGCAACACGCCGGGCACGGGCGGCTCATCGCCGATGTTCCTTGGCCCGGCGGATTCAACTTGCTCCTGCATGGGTTTGGCGTCGTCAGAAAGGTGGGCTTCAGCAAGATCCACAAAGGTGGTTCCTGCTTCAATGGCCAGCAAACGCTGACCGGCGAGAATGGCATGCGCGTGAGAAATCCACAACAAACGCAGCGCGTCAAACATTTGCCCGAGATCACCGTAAATCCGTCCAGCAGCCAACCGTGAAATCGCAATGGATTCGTTGGCGTGACCCTCCTTTCGGGACATTTCACCGTAGACCTGCAAGGCCATGACCTGTTCTCCAAGTGCCAGGTGGAAGGCCGCTTTGTTGAGGATGGTCAAATCGTGGTCGCGGGAGGCCTTGGCGACGGATTTCAACCGCGTCTCAGCCCACGTCAAATCGTCGCGGGCACCATCGTGGTCCCCTTGCTCGAAACGGAAGAGACCACGCTCCATGCGAACCCGACCTTCCAAGGCGAAATCCCTGGTGTCTTGCGATGAGCACACCGCCAAGGCCGCATCGATGACCGCCTCGTTCAAGCGGCCGATGGCTGCACGGATGCGGACCATTTCCAAGACCGCTGCCTGTGCGGGCGTCAATTGCTCAGACCAAGCATCCACCAAGTTGAGGGCTCCCATGAACACGGCTGCTTCACAGAGGTGAAGCCAGTCGGTCACGTTTGCTTCGGCCATCCATGCCTGCACGTCATCAAAGTCGGCCCCGTTTCGGGCCCGATGAACCACGTCTTCTGGACCTCGCATCAGCCGTTCACCTCCGTGCGTGCAGTGGCGGCCACGGCTGCAAGCGCTGCGGTCTCAGCCGCAACGCGGTCGAGGCTTGACGTCCATCCTGCTGCACCGTCATGCCCGCCCCCTTCACCGCCATGCCGCTCGGCCAACGCTTCGAAGAGTTGCCCCAAATGGAGTCCCTCACGGCACGCAGGCGCCCTTGCACGTCCGGTCACCCGCGTCTTTCCGTCTCGGTGGCGAACGACAAAACACACGTCGGCCCCCGTCCCGAGGAGCAAGGAGGCCAGGCGTCCTTCGAGGGTCCCAGCGCGGGTGGTGACCAAACGCCACGCACCTGCATCGGTCGTCGTGGCGCGTTGCAGGCCCTTCACCAGAGCGCCATGGTCGCTCGACGTCATGTCGACGTCGGTTTCGATTCGGTCCACGAGCGCCCGGTAATCCAGAGCATCGTCGTCGAGCAAGGTCACCGCGGATTGGAACGAGGAGGCCCCTGCGTGCTTGAATCGCCCGGTGTCGGTGATCAACCCCGCCATCAGCAAACGACGGACAGGAGCGGTCAGCGCCTCGGGACGGTGACGCGTCAGGTAAGAGGTGACGATTTCGGTCGTGGCGGACACGGGCCATCGGAGGCTCAAATCCCCGTCATGGAGCGACCATCCGTCCGTGGCATGGTGGTCGAGCACGCACACGGGAACACCCTCGGGCAAGTCGAGGTCGAGTTGGTTTGGAGCTGCTGCATCGACGACCACCAAACCGCCCAAGGTGGTGGGCCAGGCCGTTGGACGACCAAGGCGTCGAAACGGAGCATGTTCTTCGTCCACGAGGCGCTTGGCCAAGCGACCGAGGTGCCTTCCACACGCCATGGCCTGAGGCAAGGCTGAAGCCAACGCAACGGCCGAAGCCACGGTGTCCATGTCACCGTTCGCACCGCACACCACAGGAACGGCGCCGCGCTCGGCAGCAGCCTCCAGCCAGGCATGAAGCCGATCGAGATCGGCTTCGAACGCCGTCACGCAGATCCCTCGAGGTCCTTGCGCATCGTTTCGTACGCCTCGATCAGCCGAGCCTCGTGTTCGGTCAAGCGTGCAAGATGTTCCTGCAGACGACCATGGCTCGTTTTGAGGTCCTCAAGAAGGGCTTCGCGATCCGCGACTTCGATCAGAACACCGCCAAGATGGCGGTGCAGGGCCAGGCCCTCGGGTTGTGCTTCAACCGCGGCGATGGTCCCTTCCAATTCGGCCACTTGATTGCGTACCGTCGCCACTTGCTGACGGGCGTTTTGGACTTCACCAACGACGACTTGGAGCCGCTCAAGGTCGCTCATGAGTCCCACGGAGGGGAGGCCCCTCAAGAACGCCGTGGTCCCGAGACGACTTCATCGGCCGCGATGAGGGAGCGAAGCGCCGTGTTCATCACAGCGCGTAGGTCGCTGATTCTCGCTTCTCCGAAGGTCCAAGCAAGGCGATCAGAGGCCTGTTGAACCTCATGTTCGGTGGCCAGGCAAGCCACGAGGGCTCGACGCAACGGCGACGCTTCAACGTGAACGGTCAACGTGGCGGCGCAAGGCGCCGTCAGGCGTCTCACTCCTCTTCGTCGATCTCGCCGTCGGCGAGGCGGCGCTCGTAGTCGAGGGCGGCCTGCTGGGCGATGTAGGCCATGTCGGCCGTGGTCGCGCCGTCGGCGTTGCGACGGACGATGCGAGCGTTGGTGTCAGAGGCGCGGGTGAACGGTTCCCACACGCCGCCGGCGAAGGTGTAGTCGCACTTGCTGCAGTGCCAGATGCCGGCGGCCTTGCGGCGCACCTTGCGGTACTG
>QQSJ01000022.1:0-11632 GCA_003602635.1 Candidatus Poseidoniales archaeon | reverse complement strand
CGAACGCTCACACCGTAGCGGGCGCCGAAGCGACCGGTACGTCCGGCTTTCTGGGTGCGCTTGGCCAATCAGTTCCCCTCCATGCTGCTGACGAGTTCTCGGAGTTCACCACAGTGCGTTCGGGCGACCTCAAGGATCTCGGCGAATTCGGCGGGCGTGAAGGCTCCTTTTAGCCCCTTCTGAAGGGAGTGGAGGTGCTCTTCGTTGCCAAGGGTGATGTGGATCCGCTCCTCGCCACCGGTCTCTTCGTCTTCGGAGGGGTCGTACACGAAACGACCACCGACGCGCTGGAAGGAGGCCATGACGGGCGTGCCCTTGACGGCGAGGACGTGGTCCTCACCGACGTCGAAGCGCTCAGCGGGAACGACGGCGGTGCGAAGGGCGGCGATGGCGGCCAGGCCACAGGCGTCGAAGATGTTGCCACCGTCAGAGAGGACGTGGATGTCAATCATGACGCCCCAGACCTTCTCGCCTGGCACGATGCAGAGGGCTTCCATGTCGATGCATCCCGACTCGCGGATGCCGCGGTCAACGACGCGTCCGAGTTCGATGGATTGGGGGCTGGGGGGGCCGGGCTCATACTTGCGGTGAGCCACGGGGCGGAGTTCAGCGCCGCACATCAGGGAACCCTGCGTGGGTCGGTCCGGCCACGGCGTGCGCAGTTCGAACTTGACACCCGCGTAGACGACGGTGTCGCCCCAGGTGACCTTGGCCGACCCTTCGGCGTTGTAGAGGATGTCGACCTCGAGCTGGACCTCACGGCGGTCCCAACGGCCACGGCCGTCGATGCGCTGATCAGACTCAGCGAGTCGCTCGAGTTCCTGACGCAGGAGGCTGGGGACGGGAGCTGCCATCAGGCCTCACCTCCGTCGTAGCGCTCCTTCAGAGCAGCGACCATGATCTCGTGGATTTCTGCTGCTGCCTTGTAGTTGTACTCGGTCGCGAGGTTGTACTCTTCGATGGAAAGGTCGCCGTCCATTTGGAGGAAAACCAGTTCCCCGGTGTTGGGGCAGATGCCCATCGGAAGGTCGGCTTGACCGTAGTTGTCTTCGGCCTTGTCGAGGTCGAGCACCACGGTGTCCTGGATCTTTCCAGAGGCGATGCCAACGACCATGTCGCGCATGGGGATGCCAGCGTCGGCCAACGCCACAGAGGCGGCGGTGATGCCCACGCAGCGGGTTCCTGCTTCAGCAGCAAGGATCTCGATTTCGACGCGAATCTTGGAGCGAGGGTATCGCTCGAGAAGCACCACGGACTCGAGGGCCTCGGCCGTGACCTTGGAAATTTCACGCGACCGGCGGTTGAAGCCGGGGCGAATGCGGTCCGAGGTCGAGAACGGCGCCATGTTGTAGCGCACGTCGAGCACAGCGCGGTCTTGGCGCTGAATCTTGCGAGGATGGGCTTCCATCGGACCGTACACCGCGACGACCGCGACGTTGAGGCCGTGCTTGACCCAGGCCGAGCCTTGAGCGGCGGGCAGGATGCCGGCCTTGATCTCGACCGGGCGCATCTCATCGACGGTGCGGCCATCAAGGCGCGTCCCATCGTCGTTCAGGAGTTTGACATCGCCGTATCCACCCATCATGCATCACCTTGGTTCGGAGCGTTCGCCGCATGTGCATCGAGAATGGCCTCGAAGCGGTCCGAGCGTCCTGCGGCAGCGACCGCTCGGAGGAGGGAGCGCAGCCAGTCGATGCCGGCTGCGTCACCGTCTGCCCAAAGCCGACCGTTGTCGGCAAGGACGAGGCGGCAGTCGCTAAGGTCGCGAAGCCGCTTGAGAAGACCCGCGCCTTCAGCGCGGAGTGCATCGTTGTGCTGCACATCGATGTCGAGGACAGCCCCCTCCGCCAAGCGGCGGAGGCCGATGCCCTTCATCGTGGCCACGACGTTCTGGACTTCGTCGACTTCCTGCACACGCATGAGCAGGCTGTCGTTGATGTCCGCATGATCGCGGGTGCCGCCGAACTCAACCTTCCAGGGAGCAAGGGACATGGGGAGGAGGGCTTGGAACGGTCCGTTGATGTCGAGGAACCACAGGTTGCTGCGGGCTTCGATGACCGTGCCGATCACCAAATCGCCCGACCGGGGCATGTAGCAGCTGGCCACCGGATCGACGGACACGGTACCGTGACGCTCACGGACGTGGCCAACTCGGGTGGCGATGATTTCGTCGCCCTGAATGAGGGCTCCGGTTCCGACTCGACGCCCGGACGTCGGCCCGATGGCCGAACCCGGGGTCACCAGGCGCAGCTCGGCGCCGTTTTGACCTTGGGACATTGTTCTCTCCTAGCCGGGCCACCCGCGACCCCATCATAAACCCAACACATGCGACGTCAGGCTTCTTCGTCGTGTCGGGCGACCATGTCAGGGCTGACCAACGCACCGTCGCAGTGAGGGCAGCGGTCCTCTCCCGACAGCGCTTCTGGCCGGATGGCGAGCACCGCCAAACAGTGGGGGCAGGCCGCGAGCATTTCGCCGGGCTCGAGGCTCGCTTCCAGATCGATCGGCTTCTCAACATAGGCCGCTCGATAAGTCGGGAGCAGGTGCACGCGAACGCGGCGGATGGTGCCCACCGCCGCCCAGAGCATCAGGAACGCAAGGAGCACGTTGAGCAGGTCACCCCGCAAGCCGCTCCAAAGATACAGCAACACGAGGGCCATGAAGAAGAGAAACGTGAGGGACATCGCCGCCACGGCGGGCCAATACGCCCAGGGTTTGCGACCTCGGTACCCCGTCCAGATGCTGCCAAACGCGATGGCGAGCACCACCGATCCGGTCAACCCAAGGTCTGCGTTGAACATCGTGGCCAACGCGATGGCCCCATACCCAAGCAGGACCAAATCGACGGCGAGGATGAACACCGTGCTTCGGTGATGAACGTTGAACGGCGAGGACGATGAGGGCGCACGCTTCGGTGGCGCACCTGCCAACACGAGGTCGTCGCCTCGGTTCGCCATGCACCTCCGTTCCGGGGGTCGGCCATGAAGCCTCGCTCCCGGCGAAGGAGTCATGGCAGCGGGCGTGTCCCGAGGAACGTGAGCAGCGACACCGGAGTGGACCGCCTCGGGGATTCCCTCGAGGGACGCCATGTGGTCCTCGGCGTCAGCGGCGGCATCGCTGCGGTCGACACCGTCCGGCTTGCACGCGAACTTCGCAGGCACGGAGCCGAGGTGCTCACGGTCATGTCCGAAGCCGCCCAACGCATCATCACACCGCTCGCGGTCGAATGGGCCACCGACGGTACCGTCCTGACCGATTGGTCCAGCGGCATGGATCAACTCGACGACGTGGACGGCGTGCTCGTGGCGCCCGCCACCCGGAACACGCTTGCAGCCCACGTCCACGGCCTCCAAGGAGGTCCGCTGATGATGGCCCTGTCCGTGGCCCGCTCACGAGGGACGCCGATCATGGCCGTCCCGAGCATGCACCAAGACCTGGCCACGGATTCCGTGACGGACGATTTGGTGGAAGCCGCCCGTGCTCAAGGCATGAACGTCCTGTGGGGACCGAACGAAGAAGGCAAGCGAAAGACGGCCGACCATGTGGAAATCGTGGCTCGGTTCGCCCACCACCTCAACGCCGGGCGCGAAAACCGACGTTCGGTGGCGGTCACCTTGGGCGCCACGGCGACCCCCATGGACGACGTCCGGCGCCTGGTCAACACGAGCAGCGGCCGGACCGGTTGGGCCCTCGCCGACGATCTGTACCGGCATGGACACGACGTGACGTGCATTGCAGGACTGACCACTGTGACCCAGCCTGCTTGGCTTCCGCTCGTCATCCGGGCGGAAACCGCACCGGACATGTTGGAGGAATGCTTGGCCGTCGCGCGGGACCGCTTGGACGCGTGGGTGCACGTCGCCGCCGTGCTGGATTACCTCATCAACGAACCCGCCGAAGGAAAGGTGGCCTCAGGTTCCGATGCCTTGCGCATCGACCTCACGCCCGGACCCAAGCACATCGACGCCCTTCGTGACCTCTGCGAAGGTGCCGTTCGCATCGGTTTCAAACTGGAAACTGGCATCAAACAGCGTGAACTTGTTCGACGTGCTGTGGCCCAAGTCGAGCGGGCCGGCATGACGGCGGTCATCGCCAACCGACTCGAAGACCTTGGCCACGCAGAACGCCCACGCGGACACCTCGTGGACGCCACGGGGGCCGATTTCGCGTTGCACACCGAACGTGACCTTGTGGACGCCATCCGCCGATTGATCGAGCGGGGGTCCTGACGTGCGACGTTTCGCCGTCCTTGGCCATCGTGCCATGGCGCGTGGGAAACTGCCCATCAACGACCTCGCTGGAGCCGGAGGACGCTTCGACGTCTTGGTCCGCGCCACCACGGCGGCGCTGTTGACCAGCCATGGGCTGCGTGAAAACGTAGAGGTCGTCCTTCATCTGGGCGGCGGACCAGGTCCCCCACGTCGCCTTCGGTTGAACGGGTCCACGTTGCGTGGACTCCACGCCGATGAGCGGTCGGCCGCCGGTACGCTCGGCAAAGCCCTCCTCAACCCACAACCGCCACGTGGCCAGTGGAGGGAAGTCACGCCCGGACTCGACGAAAGCGGCGGGACCCTCGCAGACACCCTCAGGGAATGGAAGGACACGACGGTGATCTTGCTGGATGCAAATGCCTCGTCGCTCGAAGGATGGCTCGACGATGACGCATCGCTGGCCTCGACCGACCTTGGCTTCGTTCTCAGCGACGATCAGCCGCTCGAAGACGAAGACCTCGGAGGACACGACGTGGCCCGATGCAGCCTTGGTTCCCGTTGGTTGCAAGGCCATGCTGCCGTGCACATCGTGCATTGGTTGCTTGACCGTCAAGCATGAGCGGTCATCCACAGCGGCCAACCGTCTTCGCCCGAGCGCAGAGCCTGTGCAAGAAGGGCTTCTTCCAACGCAAAGGGATGGGTCGCTGGCCACGTTGGCAGCGAGGAGAGGCTTGCAGCACCGGCGTCCACCGCGTCGCAATCCCCGTCCTCAACCACGGAATGATCGATGCTCGCGGCCCCGATGCGGAAGGTGGCCACGTCGCCTTCGCCAGCGTCGTCGAAACTCACTGCATCCCGGTACCACCGGGTGCCGAGACGCGTGCTCTTCCAGGAGCCGTCCCAATCCGGGCCGACGTTGAGGTTCAGCATCACTTCCCCATGTTGGAACGCGGCGAGGATGGCTGCTGCAGGGTCCGCCGCCCACGCGTGTTCGAGGGCTTCGTGCGGCCAAGGACTGACGTGAGCCGCACCCATGTCCACCGACGGACGGCGCAGGTTGACCGCTGAAGGTGGCAGCAAAGGAAGCACACGTTCCACCAACATCACCGTGGCGTCCACCGCTTTCTGCATGCCTTCCGGCTCAAAGGAGGTGAACGAGGAAGCGATGGCAGGCATGCCGTAGAGCCCGGCTTCACGAGCCGCCCCCATGGTGCCGCTGTGGTACGAATCCTGACTGAGGTTCGGACCGAGGTTCACACCTGAGACGACCAAACGAGGCGTGATGTCGGGCGCAACGTGGGCCAATCCACCGTCCAACGCGACGATCATCGTATCGCACGGCGTTCCATCCAACTCGAAGAGGCGCACCGGTGCTTCGCCGTCGAGCCCCCATGCTTCGACCAAATCGGTTCGTTCACGCAACGGCATCGGAGAGCCGAGTTGGATGCGCATGCCCGCGGCCGAATGGTTGCCTTTGGGCGCGAAGGAGACAACAGGGTGCCCTGCCGCATGAAGGGCCTTGACGAGCAATTCGAAACCCGGTGCTTCGATGCCGTCGTCGTTGGTCAGGACCAGCCATCCCTCGCCGTTCGGCATGTGGAAACCTCGGCTCCCCGCTACATGATGCTTCGCTCAGCCGTCATGGCCGAGGCCGCTGCCCGCGGCTGGAGAGGGCCGCTCCAAGCAGAGCGACCAACACGAACAAGGAACCGCCAGGGTGTCCGAGTTTGCTCTCCGCCTGTTCTTCGTCCAAGCGATCGGTGAAATCCTGACGCTCTTCCTCAATCAAATCCAGGATGCCGTGGTTTTCGACCGTGTTGCACCCGTAGCTGAGGCTGTAGCAATCGTTGTAATCGTAATAGTACCAGTAGTAGCAGGATTCGCTTCCGCCTTCCAAGGCCGTTGGGTACACCAAAATGCGTCCATACAAATTCAGACGGAACAACGCAGGTTCTTCTGGCAAACCCACGAACGTCATTCGAATTCGCACGGTGCCGCTTTCGCCTGGTTCAATGGTACCACCGTCATCCAGCACCTCAATCACCAACTCTCCATCCCTCCCTTTGTCGTACTCAGGGATCCGATCGTCGTCGTAATCAAGATGCTCGGAATACAGCTCATGATCGGTGGTAACGGACACCGACAGGCTGGAACCCTCATTGCCATCGAGGCTGACTTCAAGCACCACATCTCCGTTACCGTTGTCCGGGCAAACCTCCTGTGACCCTCCATTACCAATGGCCTCGTACGGGTCCTCTTTGAGATCCCAATCCATCTCAAACCATGCCATGATGTTCACTTGCTTTGTGCGGGTTTCTTCCTCGCATGTATCGCAAGTCATGACGCTGGCATAGCGCGTGATGATGGCCGTCAATTCCACTTCATGCGCGCCCTTTGTGGTCGTACGATCGCGGATGAAATCGACATAAACGACGTCGGTACTTTGCGTGCCCACAGTGACGGTTTCATCCTCCAGTTGCATGTTCAAATCGGTGCTCATGCTGATGTCAACCGTGATGTCGTGCTGATTGCTGTTGACAATCTCGCAGTACAGGAAATCGTTGTAGTCGTAACGTGGATCAACGTCGGAGCCGTAGTAGGAGTAGAAATCGCAACTGAAATCCAGCACGGGCGTGTAAGGGATTTGAGCGGCCGCAGGTGGTGCCGCGAAAGGTACGAAGAGCAACGCAATGAGGAGTGCTTTCGCCTTCATGGCGTGAGGGATGCTGCCCAGCGTAAAGGGCTGACTCCGAATGTGGTCAATTTACGGCCTGAGTATAGAAAAACGAAGGCCTGACCGACCAAGCCACCTCAGGCTTGGAGTGGGTCATGTTCAACGGCAGCATCCTGTGTTGGATTGGAGACCACGAGAAGGAGACCACACAGCATGACCACGCCACCGATCAACGTGGCCGGGCCTGGAATCCCGGTTTTGAAGAACACCAGCCCAATGATTGAACCGACGACCGGTTCCATGGTCAGGGTGAGGGAAATCGTGAGCGGCGTCATGGTCTTCAGGCAATGGTTCAGACCTGTATGGCCGACCAAGCCGGCAAAGAAGGCCAGGGTCAAGAAACCGACGAGCCAACTCGGCCCTGTCCATCCGACGACCCCATGGACGGCCATGGCTCCGGTTTCGGCGGCCCCTGAAGCCACGGCCAAGAGCAGGGAGGCCAGTCCGGTGACGACAGCAGCGTAGAGGAACACCGGCCATCGAGCACGCAGGACCCTTCCTGCTGCAAGATAACCGACCACAAAGACGGCCCCTAGGAACGCGAGCACGTCCCCAAGCAGCGTGACTTCCTGCCCACCGCTGGCCTCACCGACATCGAGCAGGGTCAGAGCAGCGCCCGTGAGTCCGAGCAACCCCCCGGCCCAACCGCGTCGACCAGGAGGAATGATCTCACGCCCAAAGGCAAGCAAGACCGTGCTGCCGACCAACACCACAAGCGGATGCGCGGTGACAAAGAGCAGGGAATGGGTGAGCGTGGTACGGTCCAACGAAGCCGTCCAGGCTCCAAAGTGAAGCGCGAGAAACACGCCGGAAGCCACCAGCAGCATGGCGTCGCCGCGTGCTTCTTCACGCGTCGTCCAAGGCGCACCTTCCCGCCGCCAATCAATCACGGCCAACGGCAGAAGGAGCACCGTGGTCGCCTGCAAACGCCATGAGGCACGGAGCAACGGAGGCACGTCACTGAACGCCTGCAACAGGGCCCCACCGCTCGAAACGCCAAGCAAGGCTGCGCCGAGGATGAACCACGTCAGCACGGAGGGTCGTGCACGGTCCACGTCGGTCGCCCGCCCTCAGGCCGCAGTGGCCTCGGCTTCGTCGTCGCCGCCGATGACGCCAGCCGCCTTGAACAGCCAGTAGATCACGCCACCGATGAGCACGTTGAGTCCGATGAGCATGCCCATACGGGCCGCCCACCAGGCGCGAGAGTTCGCGAACTCCTCGTCGAGCACGGAGTCAATGAACGACAGGATGCTCGATTCGGTGCCAAAGAAGGCCTCACCGGTCAGCAGGCCTGCAGCGACCATGAAGGTTCCAAGCAGCGCAAGGGCTCGGGTCTTTTCTGCCGCCGTTTGGCCTTCTTCTTCACGCACCTTGTCGATGCGGGGCTTGAGCTTCTTCTCTTCCCACCAGTCGCGTGCACCGCCACCGATGAGCATCGGCAGGGTGTGCGGAATGTCGAGGTACATGCCCAATCCGAAGGAGGTGCCCATCCCGGTCGCCCACTCGACAAACATGCCGAGCAGCAGGCCAAGGCCAAGCAGGAGGAGGTCACCCTGACCTTCTGCGAAGATGACCGAGAAGGTCGCGAAGGCGTTGGCTTGCGGAGCGAGGAGTTCGATGTTTCCGTTGGCCAATTGGATGGACAGGAAGATGGCCACACCGGCGCCAAAGATGGCACCAGGCACGACGCCCATGATGTTCCCTTTGGAAATGTGGTAGGGCCGGTTGCCGATGTACAGGCTGTTCTTGTAGTCGCCAATCACGGTGCCGGACATCGAGATCGCCGAGCCGAACACGGTGGTGCCCACAAGACCGAGCAGCACGGCTTCTTGGGTGCCAAGACCGAGGGTTTCCTGCGCCCCGAGGAACACGCCGAGAAGCAGGAGGAGGACAATGAAGGACGTCCCGGAGACTGGCTCAATGCCGGTTTCTCCCATCACGCGAACGGCGATGGCGCCCAGCATGAAAGTGGTCGCGATGAGCACCGTAGCGAACAAGGTCGAAGCGATGACGGGGAAGCCACCGAGGGTGAAGATCGCGATCATCGAGAAGAAGGTCACGATCATGAAGATGGGAATATGCTTGAGCGGCCACTCGTACCATCCCTTGCCCTCGATGTACTCGGCGCTGCCGTCGCCGCGGAAGGCAGAGCCGATGTCGCTGAAAATGGCCAGGAAGGTCTTGTACATCTTCGCAAGTCCAAACAGACCACCGCCGACGATGCACCCAATGGCCACGGTTCGGATGGTCTTGGCGAACGCAATCATCTGCAAGGTCGCAGCACCACCGGCCGCGAAGTCATGCAGCGGAATGTTGGCCTGAGCCTTGGCGTCGTAAATCGGCACGTTGAGGAAGACCGCCAGCGGCACGAGGATGAGCCATCCCACGAGGGTGCCCATGTTCACCAAAAGCGCCACGCGGAGTTTCATGAACCAGCCAATGGCGAACATGGAAGGCGTGAACGCGAGTCCGATGTAGGTGTATGCGAAGGGATTCCACGTGCCCTCGGTCCACTGCGTCACGCCGAGGGAAACACCGTCGTCGGTGCCCGAGGGCTGGTGCAATTTCCCGTGGCTGTAGATGCTGGCCAAGCCAAAGTCCCCGATGCTCAGGGTTTCAGCGATCCAATCGAGCAGCGCCAACTTGCGGTTGTTGACCCAAATCAGCGGATACTCGATGAGGAACAAACCGATCATCGTCACCCCGGTCCATACCCCGATGGTCTTGAGTGAGTCACGCGCGTGCTTGACGGCCCCGGTGTTCACGTCGGAAGCAATGTCCAGCATCTTGAGGGTCGCTTCGAACCCAGGCAACGGCAACGGATCTTCGACCAACCAAACACGCCTGAAGATGATGAAATACATCACACCGAGGAACCCGGCGAACATCGACGCAACGATGCCAATGAAGGCCAAACGCAATGCTTCGCCTTCGCCGAGCGTGATCAGCGGCCCTGAGGCCAACTCATACTGTGGATCCGAAGCCAGCAGGAAGATGGCGGGGAAGGTGAAGATGAACCCGGTCGACGCGTGGGTGGCACCCGTTGTGGCCGAGGTCGCGATGTTGACTTCTGAAGGCGACCACTTGAGCGCCATGCCAAGCAGGTAGGCGATGTACCACGCGGCGCTGATCGCCAGACCGAGCTTGAGGCCGATGTAGGCGGTCACGCCGGAAAAGACGGCACCGATGGCGATGCCGAGGAGCACCTTGGGCGTGCTCCAATGGGAGACCTCGAAGGATTCCTTGAGGTTCTTTTCCTCGAGGTACTGCTCCAACACACCGGTGTTGAGGTTGTTGTACATGTCGTCATCGAGCCACGTCAACGTACCGTCTTCGATGGCCTTGAGGCCCTGTGGGGTCACGGGCTGACGGTAGGCAGAGCGTTGGACACCCATCACAAGACCCTCCGGTCTGTTCGAGGTGGGAACGGCACTTCAAGACCATTCCCCATCGAAGGGTCGGTTTTGGTTCAGGATTCCTGACCTTCGTCGCCGTAGCCACGGATGTACTTGACAAATTTTGCAGGAACGCCAGCCCAGACCTGTCCAGGAGGGATCGTCTTGTGCTTGGGCAGCACGGCCCGGTTCGCCAAAACGCAATCGTCGCTCAAGGTGGAACCGGGCATCATGATCGAACCACCGCCGACCACGCAGCGGTCACCGATGGTCACCGGGGCGAGGTGAAGTTCACCACGCTCGACGATGTGCCCGTTGATGGCGGCGTGACCGCCGATGACCGTATCGGAACCGACACGAACGAGGAAGGGGTCGTTGATGTCCTGGGACGTGAGGTTGGAATCCTGACCCAACTTGACGCCCGCCAAACGGTAGTAGGTGTTGGCGAAGATGGACGGACAGACGTGGACGAGGAAGGGCTTGGTGGCGCGGTGAATGACACCGCAGGCCGCCCAGCGGATGGTCGTGCCCGAGAACAACGGCACGACCTTGCCTTCGTCAGGCACGCGTGGGTGAATGATCATCTGAACCGAGCCGGACAACAACAGCAGCCCGAGCCCCCACGCAATGAAGGCCAACGCGGCGCCGATGCTGGTGTAGAGGTAGCCCATCCATTCGGTCGCGTCTGCGCCGAAGGCGTTGACTTCGTGGAACACCCACAAGGCTGGAACGATCGGAAGGGCCCAAAACGTCGCCATCACGAAGATGAACAAGGCAGAAAGCACGTGCTGCAAGGCGGTAAAGGCCTTCATGCTTCAGTCTGAGGACCTGCAGCCTATAGCCGCGTCGCCGATATCGGCCGCAGAATCAATGGTCGCGGATGATCTTGTAGCGACCAAGGGCTTCCATCCACATGATCTCCTTTCCGGCTTCGATGTTGAGGCCGTCTTCCATGGGGAGGATCATCATCGAGTGGTCGCGCATGTTCATGGCGTGAACTTCGTTGCCTTCCATGTGGGTCACCATCGCAGTGCCCTTTTCGATCATGGGGACGTTGATGCTGTCCGTCACGGTGCCCACGTGGCTGATCTTCTTCTTCGTGAAGATGGATTCGAGTTCGAGGCGAGCCTTGGCGGAGCCGTGCTTTCCGGGCTTGGACTTGGAGATGCTGAGGATCTTGTAGGCCTCTTCGTCGACCACGCAAAAGCGGCCGACCTTCAGGGTACGAATCTCAACGCGGTCGGTTCCGGGCATGCGCTTCCCTCCGTGCGGGGACTTATGACCATATCCCC
>QQSJ01000021.1 GCA_003602635.1 Candidatus Poseidoniales archaeon | reverse complement strand
GACGTGCTTTCCGTGGCGTCGATGAGGTCGCTCGCCATCTTCAGGCCGACCGGTGCAACACGCGAGAGGAATTTCATCTGCCGAGCCACCTGCTTGTCCTCTGGGTCTTGACCGTCGGGGCAGCCTCCAGAGAGGAGTGTGCTGACGTGTTCGTCGGCATAGAAGGTCGCGGCAAAGGCTGCCACAGGATGCGCCGCATCGCTCGGTTGACCCGGGTACTTTGCTTCGGGCTTGCCCGCAGCCGCGATGGTCGCCACGGTGGCGTCCACGTCGCTGATGGGCACCAAATGGGTGAGGATGCCAAGGGCATGGGCCGTCCCGGCGTCCATCATGTTGCCCGCAAGGACCGCCCAACGGGCGCAGGGCCGTCCCATGATGCGAGCAGGCCGCTGGGAACCGCCCAACCCCGGGTAAATGCCAATGCCCGTTTCAGGGAAGCGGAAGGAGGAGCGGCGTGTTCCCACGCGATAGTCGCACGACAGAGCGAGTTCCAGCCCGCCGCCAAGGGCGAGGCCAGTGGTCAGCGCCACGGTGGTCAAGGGAGAGGCCTCGATGGTGTCCAGCACCACATGACCGCCCGCGGTGAACGCCTCGATGTCAGGGATGGCGTCAGCACGGATTTTGTCGACGAAGAACTTCACGTCCGCGCCCGCCACGAAAGCCTTGCCCGCGCCGTCGAGGACCATGGTGTGGATGCCCTCGGCCGCGTGCACTTTGGCCACGGCTTGTCCCAACTGTTCGATCACGGTTTCGTTGAGGGCGTTCATCGCCTCGGGACGGTTGATGGTGATGGTCGCGATTCCGTTGTCCATGTGGAGGTCCACGTAACTGAAGTCCCAGCCTTCGCCATCTTCGGCTTGACGGGAAAAGAAAGCAGGAACGTCCCACCCTTCTCCGGCCAAGTTTGCATAGTCGGACGCCATGCGGTGTGCCTCAGTGAGGCCAACGCGGTTCATCAGCTCGAACGGACCCTTGGCCCAGCGGAGCCCGACCTTCGCGCCGCGATCCACGTCTTCCATGGAACAGACGTCCTCTTCGACAATTTGTGCGGCGACGCCAAAGACGACGCCGAGGAGACGCTCGCTGACCGTCGCGTAGGTCGCATCATCGTAGGTGCCGTCGTCTTCGATGGGCCACATCTCGCCGGCCTCAACCAGCGCACGAAGGTTGCTCGCACCGGTGTAGCGGGGCGTGTTCAGTTGCTCTGCGAGGTAATCCGTGGAGTGCAGGGCAATGGGCGGCCCGGTCAGGTTCATCAAGCCGAAAGGCCCGAGGCCGATGCGGAAGGCCTTGCACGCAATCGCATCGATCTGTGCAGCGTTCGCGATGCCTTCCTCCAACAGGAGGCAGGCTTCGTTCAACCAAGGCACGAAGAAACGGTTGACCACGAAGCCAGGGCGATCGGCGCACACGATGACCACCTTGCCGAGGGTCTTGCAGTACTGCACGGTTCGCTCGATGGTCTCCGCGCTCGTGGTCGCGGCAGGAATGACCTCCACCAAGCGGTTCTTGGCAGGATGATAGAAGAAATGCAATCCGACAAATCGGTCGGGGCGTCCGGTGGCTTCAGCCAAGGCGTTCACCGACAACGAGGACGTGTTGGACGCAAGAATCGTGTGCGGTTCACACACGCCATCCAAGGTGGAGAACACCGCGGTCTTGACGTCAAAGTCCTCGAACACGGCCTCGATCACCAAATCGGTGGATGGCGCCGTGTTCTCCGTACCGACCACGCCCTTTACGCGGCCTTTGATGGCGTTCACTTCGGCTTCAGAGAAAATTCGACGCTCCACGGCTTCTTCGAGGAACCCGGCGATGATGCCCTGACCTCGGTCGACCCAAGGTTGCTCGCGGTCCACCATTTGGACGTCAAATCCTTCTTGAGCGGACTTTTGTGCAATGCCTGAGCCCATGTTTCCTGCACCGATGATGGCGACGTGCTGAACAGGTTCCATGACCCCCCCGAACCGAAGGGGATTCATCAATCCACGGACGCTTCGGTCCCGTCGTCCACGAGGCCGTCAAGCGCCGCAGCGAGGGCTTGAGCCTGAGCGTCGAATGAAAATCGCTCCACGTGGCGCAACAGCGTTTCGTCGGCCGGCCTTGGCACGGGATTCGTGCCTGCGTTGGTCCGGTCGGACCATGCCGCGTGAAGGGCACCGATCGCCTCGACCCAAGCCTCAACGTCGTCCACGGGCAAGCGGTATTCTGGAGGAACCATGCTGCCGTGGTTGGGCATGTCCGCCACGAGCACGGGAAGGCCCGCGGCCATCGCCTCGACGGGAGGGTAGCCGTAGCCTTCGGCTGCGGACGGGAAGAGAAGAGCCTCGCAGGTGTGCCTCAAGCGCTGGAGTTCCTCGTCCTCGATGCGTCCCTTCAACGTCAGACGAACATCTGCGTCCTGCATGGATTGGGTCAGCGCACGACGCCCTGCTTCGGTTTGCCCACCTCCTACACGGACGAGATGCAGGTCCCTTCGAACGGAATCTGGGCAGGCAGAGATGGCCTTGGCCAAGAAATTCATCCGCTTTCGCGCATGGTCGTTTCCAACCACCAACAGCGCGCATCCGGGCTCGGGTTGAGCCGGGTCTTCAGCGTCCGGTGCGTACCGCTCAAGGCTGATGCCGGTGGGGACGTGCGCGACTGGCACCTTCGGGAAGACGCCCCGGCATCGGTCCGCCGTGGCCTCCGAGACGCAAATGAGCAGGTCGGCACGCTTGAGCCCCCGCCGCAACCGCCGGATGTCAAGCCAGCGAACAAGGCCACGTCGGCCGCTCCATTCCTTCATGGCCCCGTCCGCGAGCGGAATGGTCCGTGGAGCGAGAACGAAGAGGTCGTGCACGATGACCGCTTTCGAAACGTTGCGTGGGACGCGACGTGGGACGAGATGGGCCTGTTCTTGATCGGTGACCAACAACACGAGCCGTCCGCCTTCCCTCGCACGCTGCTTCAAGCGTTGGCGCACGCGTCGAGGGTGAAACCACCACCTTCGGAGCAAGCGTCGCGGGCCCATGCCCCCGAGTGGGTGGTCCACCTCGGCACTCAGACTCCACCCCTGGACCTCATGGCTGGCCAGCAAACGCACAACACCGGCGTGGGCGGCCCCCAGTCCTGTGTCACGACCGAGGGCACCGCCCCGGACGACGAGCACGTGGCGGTCCATGCATCGGGAGCCGCACGAACCGGTTTGAAGGTGGCCCCTGTGAAGGTGCATTTCCAACATCAGATTGAAACCGTTGACCACAGAATGGGGTTTGAGCGCGATGCCCAACCCGCCCCGCGACCTGTCCTCTGGCGCCATGGACGAGGTGCGCCAGCGCATCGACTCAACCATCGAGCACGGGTCCAACATCAGGGACATTCTGGCCACCCACACCGGCGATGGACCGGCGGCCATCGGCTGGGAAGTTCAGGCTGCTGTGGAAGCCTTGGACGTGTTCGGGTCCCGTTGGACCATCGAAATCCTGACCGCGTTGTACATCGCAGGACCCGCGCGTTTCAACCAGATGAAGACCCTCTTGGACGGCATCTCCTCACGGACGTTGTCCGACAAATTGCGGCTGCTTGCGGACCGTGATCTTGTGATTCGAAAGGTCGACCCTGGCCCACCCGAGCGTGTCCGATACGTGCTTTCTGAGCATGGGCGGACCTGCGGCCGTTTGCTGTCGCCTTTGGTGGCTCACCTGAAGATCCGATCCGGTGCGCTCCGCACCTCTCGATGAAGACGCACCTGAAGCGAGCCTTCAGATAGGATGGGGCCTCCGTTCTCGTCATGCCTTTGCTCCAACAATGGGTGCGTCAGCGCCCATGGCTCGCCGCCGGTCTGGCGGTGAGCGCCACGGGCTTGGCAGGCCTCAGCGGCGGCGCTCTTGCTGCCGCTGGAGCCCTCGGTTTGGCCGTGGGCGGCATCGCAGGTTCCCGCCCAGTGGACGACGCCACACATCCCCTCCGCCGTCGCATTCTGACCACGCTTGAGAACCATCCCGGCCTCTGTTACCGCGAGCTCCAACAGAGCCTTGGTGCGGCCAACGGAACCCTGCGGCACCACCTTGACGTGCTGCAAGGGGCATCGCGCCTCACCGTGATGCACGTCAACGGACGAACGTGCTACTTCGCAGGCCCTCCAGAAAGCGTCGAGTTGCTCCAAGGGCACGTCGGAATGTCAAGGGCTGCTGAGCGCTTGCCCATTGGGCTCTCCCTCGTGCAACGCTCCGTCATCCTCTCGATCAAAGAGGACGGCGTTCCCAGAAGCCAATCCGATCTGGCCCGCCGCCTTGGCCGCACCCGGGCAAGCGTGCACTCCGCGGTCAAAGTGCTGCAACGACGAGGCCTCTTGCGCCAAGACACCCTCGCGTTGTCTCCTCACCTTGACGACGACCAAGCATGGCGAGCAGGCGTGGTCTCGGGCTTCACCGACGAACTCTGAATCCGACCCTTCACCGCCCGTCCGAAGCGGACGCTTCAAGTGCCCTGCTGCTCGCCTTCAGCACGAGGTTGAGCATGTTTCGAGCAAAGGTGGTTGAAGCACCTCTGCCCACCGCGCGGCGTGACCTCGATTCCTTGGTGGCGTGGTTCATCGACGCCTTTGCGTTGGTCCGGCGCTCAGGGCCGGCTTCAGCAGACGGTGGACGGGCCTCTCCGGTCCATCGCCTGCTTCGCGAACACGTGCTCAACGATCAGCAAGGCGCATGGGACGCCGGCCAATTGGCCGACGATCTTGGGTTGGCTCCTGCCTCCCTCAACCACCATCTGACGCGTCTGGTGGAAACTGGATTGATGGGCCATACCGACGAAGGCAAAGGCTGGCGCAGGTACTACGTGCAGGGCGGAAGCCTCCGTGCGGCGGTCGAGCGAGTGCGCATCAACGCCAGGCTGGTGACGTCCCAACGCCTGCAGGCCTTGGCCCCGGCATGGTCGCGCAGCGGAGCACCGTTGGACCTCGACTTGGGCGAGGACGACCCGCTGCCGTTGTCGTTGGGGATGGTCGACCTTCGGCCACCAAGTCCAGACAGCGATGCGGATGCCATGACCCTCTGGATGGCGGACACGGGCCTTCTCGGAGACCGGCCAGGAGGCGAAATCTCGAGCGGATCGGCTTCGCATCGGTTGTTTTTGATGCTCCTCGAACGGGACGCTCCCCTGTCCACGGACGAAGCCGCAGAAGCGGTGGATTTGCCCGCGGCGCGTGCAGGCCGCATCCTCGAGCGCTTCCGTGCAACCGGTGTCGTTGAGCGCGTGCCAAGGACGGACCGATTGGCGACCTCACTGTGGTCCGCCATGATCGCCCAACATGAACGGCGTGGTTCCGAGTGGTTGCTCCTCAAGGGCGGTTTCCAACGCCTTCTCAACGAACAACAGCAAACCACCCTTCTCAAAGGGCTTGATGGAGGCTCGTTGCGCCCCGAAGACGTCAGCAAGACGATGGAAGGTGCATCTGCACAAGACCAGATGTTGCTGCTCAACCTCCTCGGCGGACGGCTGGCCATGGGTCACCGCATGGCGGGCAGCACGCTTGAACAAGTCGAACGCCGTGTCCTCGAACGCTTGGAACGCACCCTTCGTCGCATCGACCGGGTGGCCGAACTCATCGACGACGTGCTGTCGGATGATGCTGCGTGACGAACCGGCGTTGAAATGCAGGCAGGATGGGGCAGAGGCATGGGCACCGGACCGTGGGAACCAACGGGCCCGTGGCAGGGCGAACCGCGGTCGCTGATGCTCGCACCCATGGCTGGTGTGACCGACCTTCCTTTTCGCTTGCTTGCGCGAGAATGCGGCGCAAGTTTGGCCATCACGGAATTCACGAATTCCACGGCCTTGACGCGTGAGGCCACGACCTCATGGCGACGCATGGAAACCCATGCGATGGAAGATCCCTTCATTCCCCAAATCTTCGGAGGGGACCTCAACGACATGGTCACCGCTGCTGGGTTGCTCGAACCTCAAGCCCAGATCATCGACCTCAACTTTGGCTGTCCTGCACCCAAGGTCACACGGGTGTGCGCTGGGGCCGCCCTGATGGGCGTTCCAGACCTCCTGCTGGACATCGTCAGAGCCGTGTCCGAACACGTTCAGATTCCAGTCACCGCCAAAATGCGGCTCGGCACGGGTCAAGGCCCAGACACCGTCCTCGACCTGGTGGATCGCTTGCCTGACGCCGGCGCCAAACGCATCTGCATTCACGGACGGACCCTTCGGCAGCGTTACGCAGGGGTCGCCAATTGGGACACGATCGCCGAAGCAGTTCAACGAAGCAGCGTTCCCGTGATCGCCAACGGCGACGTGGTGGATGCAGCCTCGGCGGCAGCATGCCTCAAGCGGACCGCTGCTGCAGGCCTCATGATTGGGCGCGGAGCCATCGGCCGGCCGCAGGTGTTCGGTGAAATCAGGGTCGGCCTTGGCTGGATGAACGAAGCCGATCTGCCTTGGGTGGCCGATGACCCCGATGCGTGGGCGGCTGCAAACGACATCGAACGCGCGTTCCTGACCAGGCGTTGGTGTTGGTCACGCTACATCGAGTTGGCCGAAGCCACGACCGGCCTTCGTCCAAAATGGATGCAGAGGCACGCCGTCGCGTTCACGAAAGGTCTGCCCGGCGGCCGAGCCATCCGAGCCGCGATGCACAGCCAACCCGACGCTCAAGCCTTCGCAGCGTCGGTCAAAGTGTTCCTTGAGGGCGCCACGGCCCAGTGAACCTCAGAACGAGGACTGCCACTCTTCGATGTCTTGGGACTCAGCCCATGCTTCGTCCGTGGTTTCGCCGCGGATCTTGAGGACTTCGCGAGCGAGGAGCCAGTAGACGAGCGCCAGGGAACGACGACCCTTGTTGTTGGCAGGGATCGCGACGTCGACGTTGCGGAGGTTGTTGTTGGCGTCGACGAGGCCGACGATGGGCAAGCCGGTGTTCACGGCTTCAATGAGCGCCTGCTGGTCGGCAGCGGGGTCGGTCACGAAGAGCATGTCCGGTTCCTTGTAGGAACGAAGCGCGGGGTTGGTCAGGCTGCCGGGAATGAAGCGACCCACGGCAGCGTTGGCGCCGATGGCTTCCGCGAAGAGGCGGGCCGGGCGCTGTCCGTACTGGCGAGCGGAGACGACCATGACGCGGCCTTGCTCGTAGCGGCAAAGGAATTGTGCGACCAAGCGGATGCGCTGGTCGGTGGCGGCGACGTCGAGAAGATAGAGACCATCATCGCGAACGGTTTGGATAAAACGGGCCATGTCGGCGCTCTTTTGTTGGGTGCCGATGTTCACGGCATTCTCTTCGTACTCGGAGAAAGGAACGAGGAGCGCGACTTCGTCGGACATTGAATAAACCTCAGCACTCGCGCGACTTGAAGCCTCTATTAAACCGCTTCGCTGCGGCACACCCCCCACTTGACGCGGTCAGGCGAATCAGTCAAGGGAGGGTGCGCCTCCCTTCAACCGTCCCATGTCGGCCGATGGAGGTGCAAACTCGATGCTGCCCATCAGCGCGAGCGATCTCGAGCGCCACACCTACTGCCCCATGTCATGGCATTTGTCCCGGGAAGGAGTCGGCGCACAAGGCGACGCCGTCGCCGAGGGGGTTCGACGCCATGCCGAAATCCATTCTTCGATGGAGGATGCGATGGTCGGAAAGCAAGCGTACCGACGCTCTGCGACGATCTGGTCGTGGTGGTTCACCGTGGTGCTGGTGTTTACGCTTGAGAGCTTCATGGTTTACAGGCTCCTCAACAGCGACGCTGACCCCGTCCAAATGGCGCGGTTCCTGTCCTCCCTCGCCCTGAGCGCGCTCTTGGCCGGTGGTCTGCTCATCCTCCTGCCGTGGCGGGAACCGCTGAACTGGTCCATTCCCGACCCACGTTCGGAATTCGAGGCCAGCGGTGTCATGCCCATCTTCAATCCCCCCGACTTCATTGGAGGGTGGTTCCAAGGCGGCCGGTTGGAAGCCAGTTTCCTCCTTGCATCCATCGTGTTCGGTTTGCATGCCCTCGCCCTGGGCACCTTCCTTGACGCCGACAACGCCGCCTTCGTGCTCGTCGTCTCGGCCTTCCTGTGGACCGGATTGGCCTCATGGCGCCTTCAGGTCCTTCTTCTGGCGCACCAGAAGTCGGAAGTCGCGCGAGCGAAAGCAGGTCTCGACACCAAAACCGAGGTGTTGTACTCCGATGACGACCAAGGCACGGGCTTGCTGAAGGATCCAAGCACTGGGCTCCGTGGCCGACCTGACCAGATCGTCATCGTCGATGGTGACTTCATCCCCGTCGAACAAAAGACCGGAAAAATCCCAGCAGCGCCCCACGATTCGCACCGCATGCAACTGTTGGCCTACCTCCACTTGGTGGAATGCGAGACCGGTCGAGCCTCGCCCTACGGCGTCATTCGCTACGGCCAGGAGCACGTCTTCCAGATCCTCTGGGACGAGTTGGCCCGAAGCGATCTCAACGAAGCGGTCACGGAAGTCCAACGCCTGATGGTGGAAGGGGGGGCCGCGCGAAACCACGAGCGTGTGGGCAAGTGCAGGAATTGCTCACGCCGGCATGCATGCCCCGAACGCCTCGATGCCTCAGCATGAGTCTTCGAGCGGGTACTTCATGCAATTACGATGAATGGTGATCACGACGTTGAAGTTGTCTTTGAATTGGTTCAGGAATTGTTCGCCGGTCCCTTGAGCGTCCACCGTCAAGGTCCATTCTCCACTGGTGAATTCGGGCTGTGCGAGGAGGCTTTCCTCGGGCGGATTCGCGTCCTGACAGACTTCGGTCGACCACGGCACGCCACCGTCTGCAGCGGTCAACGTGACCCGGACGTAACGCAAGGCACCACCTGCGTCCAAGCAACCGATTTGGTCTGAGCCCACGAAGCTGGCCTTGAAGTAAATGTCAATCTGAATCACGGATTCATCCACGTAGAACGAGGACGAGTTGCTGTAGGTTTCGACCGCGTTGGTGAACGTGTGAGCGAAGGCCACACGGTCGTAAATCGTCTGGATCTCGACCGGGTCTCGCCTTGATTCAAGGTACTCGCGGGCCGGGACCAACCCAATACAGCCCGCAAACGTGCTGCTGAGAAGAAGCACGATGAGCGCCACAACCGTCGGACGCGGCCCCATGAAGTGGCGGCGCGGGCTACCGTTGTGAAGATGTCGTCGATGCTCACTCGAAGTCGGCACCACAGACGGAACACGACGTGGCGTCGGCTGGGATGTCAGCACCACAGGCACCACATTCAGCCATCGCCGGTTCCTGCTCAGCATCCGCAGGCCTTCGGCGGGTCGCAGAGCGACGGCGCTTGGGCTTGGCCCGCTTCGGCGTCAAATCGTCGTCCACGGGCTCCGCACGAGCGGAGGACTTCGGCAAGGCGTCGGTGTCCTCGAAGGAGAAATCCGCCGTGGCTTCCTCGATTTCGTTGCCGGCCAAACCGCTGTCGGTCAAGCCCGCGTCGACCCGGACCTTTTCTCCAGGCAAGACGCCTTGTTCTCCGGTCAGCTCGAACAACCGCTCGCGGATCCCGGCGTCCGAAGCAGAGAGTTCTGCTCCGTCGTCTTTGAGCGCCTGAACGTCACCCTTGGACGCGATGATGTCGTCGATGTCCTGCCCGCTGAAGGATTCCTTGACCGAGCGGAGGGTCGGGGTAACGGAATTCTCCCATGCTTCGAGTTCCTCCTCGGTCATCGCGTCAAGGTCAACCTCCATCGCGTCGAGGCGTCCTTGTGCTTGGTTGACCTGTGCTTCAGCGAGGTCCATGTTCTCGTCCCAGTCCTCTTCCAGGTCGTCTTCGTCGTATCCAAAGGCCTGCACGGTGGAGGCGAAGTCTTCGGTTCCGCTGACGATGACGTCCTCGTCCTCTTCTTCCTCGACCGGGGTTTCAAGTTGGACCTCGACCTTACGTTCGCGACGCTTTCGTTGCTCAAAGAACGAGGCCACGTCTTGTGGTGCACCACAGTAAGCACAATTCTCCATCAAGTCAGGGATGGACTCACCACAGGCATGGCATTCGTGGAATTGGAGCCGAGCCTTGGCGAGGTTGAAGTTGCAATGCGGGCATTTGTCCTCGTCGCCTTCCAGTTCACCGTCACAGGACGGACAATACTCGAAGATGTCCCGTTCGACTTCCTCGTCGCGGTCGCGGGTGATGATGACGCCCAAGATGAGCACGCCAATGAGCACCAAGACCAGCAGGCCCGCCCAACTCAACAGACCCCGAAGCGAGCGTTGCTCGTCGGTGATGGAATCGTCCACCACCTCCGCGCTGCTGTAGGCTCGCGTGTACACCGGAGAAACGTCGACGTCATCTGGCACCAAACGCACCGACGTCTGACCGGTTTGCGCCTCGAAGGTGCAGGCCACGGTCGCACGCTGTCCGCGTGTCTCGATCGTCACAGGGATGACCTCGAACACCGTGGTGCCGCCGTCGTCGCACGTGTAGTTGACCGGTCCAGTTTCTACGGAGGTCACGCCAATGGACATGGTGTAGGATTGCCCGGGAATCAATGGAGCCTCGGCCGGCTCGGCGTTGGCGTCCACGAGCGTCAACGTTGGGGCATTCCATGAGAGACGGAGTGGAGCCACGACTTCGATCGTCGCAGAGACGCGGCTGTTGTCAGGATCAAAGTCCCAAGAATCCGAATCAGGCACGTACCGCGCTTCGAAGGTGGCATCATGCGCACCCAAAGCGGTCAGAAGGGCGTCATCTGGCCGCCACATCATGTCTTCAGCAGCGTCGAGGAAGATGCGATCTTCGTAGTCAATGCCCTCAAAGGAATACTCCAAGGTGCCCCGAACAGGAATCTCGCCCACGTTTGAAATTCCAACGTACCAGAGCACGGCGTCGCCGGAATTCGCCTTCGGGGGTTCAGCGATGGGTGGGTCGAGTTGCACGTCGGGAATGGGCAAGAGGTCGAGGTTTCCGGCCGGGCTGCGGTCGTTCGTCGTGGATTCCTGAACGAAGGCACCGGTCCCGTACGGGTCGATGACCGCGACGACCTCGCGAGAGATCCGTTGGAGACCGATGACATCGTCGCCGTCGATCGTGGTTTCCCACGTGGCCACGGCATAGCCCTGGCCCGCCACGGTGACGCTGAAACTGCCGAGCATCAGCGTGCCACCGTTGTCGTTGGGCACTTCCAACCGCATGGGAACTTCGACGGTCCCTTCGCCGTCAAATCGCTCGATTTCGCCGGTGACCGTCCATGGGCCGTTCAACGCTCCTTCAACGACGGTCACCGTGGGCGCTGCTTTGTGACGCAAATCCATGCGCGGGTGCACGGTGAAGGTCAGATCGTAGTCCTGAGTTTCTTCCTGAGATTCGACGACGGCGTCCTCGGCATCAGGCGTCAGACGCAAGACATACTCGCCGGTGGGTGGAGCGTCAAACTGCACGGTCAAGGTCGTGGACGCTCCCGCCGCGAGGGCCTCGACGGCCACGTTGTCCATGGCGGCGCCGTTCAGAGCCACGCCAAGCACGCTGGCGGCTGCGGGTTCGCTGCCGACGTTGCTCACGTCGACCTCGACCGTGGCGGTGTCTCCGGTCTTCAACGCCGAGGCGTTGAGGACCTCAGCCCCCGTCACGCGCAAATCGGGCAGGCCGCTCACGTCAAAGGGCACAGAGAAGGTCTGGCTGAGGGCATCGTCGTGTTGGAATTTGACCCAAACACGGTGTTCGCCTTCGGTCAGACCGTTCCAATAGACGGTCTTGGACTCCATCCCGTCCCCAGCAATTTCGCTGATGATGCCCTGTTCAAGCAGTTGATTCTCGTTCACGGTATCCATGTACACGTAGTACTCAACGGTGTACGCGCTCTGGCTCTGCGTGTTGAGGAACGCGATGGTGATCGACAGATCGTCGCCAGCCGAAGGCGCCGTCGGTTGCAGCGTCACCGTCGAAGCACTGGCCTCCACGGAACCGCTGAGTTCAGCGCTGACCGCCAGGGGAGCGGCCAAACTGCAGAGCAGGACCGTCAGCAGCACCACAGCGGGACGCTTGGTCATGAGGTTGAACGCGTTCGCATAGCACTTGAACCTCTCTCCATGCAACGCGGTTTCGGGCCCCGGTCCCTCAGTGAATGGGAGGATTGAAGGACGGCAGGAGCGGACTATGCGCCATGAGGGGGGTCTGCTCCGTGCTGCTCCTCGTCGTCATGATGCTCGCGCTGGCCCAGCCCATGACGCCTGCACCCTCCTTGGAAGAGGAGTTGGCGCCCTCCTTGACCAGCAGTTCGATGTCCCTGTCCTTCGCTGGACCGGCGGAGGGTGAATCGGTCACCGGTCTGTTGTCGATCAGCGTGACCGCAAGCGGCACAGGGAACCTCTCCTGGCTCCGCATCGACGTCAGCGACGGAAGCGGATGGAGCGAAGTGGGGAACCGCAGTTCCAGCCCTTGGTTTGCCCAACTTGACACCACCGTGCTCACCAACGGCTCCTACCAGCTTCGGGCCGTCGGCCATGATGCAGACGTCGACGACGAAGTGACCGGGTTTTCGGCCAACTTCACTGTCGCAAATCAGGTTCCCATCATCACCGCGTTCAGTGTGCTGAACCCCGGCGCGGGAAGCGGCACGTCCTCGAACGACCGCTGGTGGTTCGCGACGCCCGCCGACGGCACCTTGCAATTCAGGTGGGGCGCCAGCGACGACGACCTGGAACGCGCCACGTTGTCCAACCTGCCTGGGACGGGCACTCCGTCATCGGACGGACCGGGCACGCTCACCTACGGCTGGGATTGGTCCCCCGGAGACCTTGACGAGGGCACGTGGAACCCTCGGCTCAACGTGCTCGACGGCTCAGGCCTCTCCGCCTCCCTCACCCGCTTCATCGGCATCGACCGCACCGGCCCCGAGATCGGCGCCATCACGGTGGGCAACGACGGAGGATGGCAAGCGGACAACAACATCACCCTCAACGGCCTGAAGACCACGGCCGACGACGGGTTTGGCTCGGGCGTGGCTTCCACCGACTACTCGTTGGACGGCCAGACCTGGCAGAGCACCACGGCTGACAACCTCGACATGACCTTGCCCGAAGGCGAGAACGTGGTGTACTTGCGCAGCGTGGACCGTGTTGGAAACGTTGGAAACGTCACCCAACTCCCGGTCAACGTCGATTTGACGCCCCCCGAAGGCTACGGATGGGTGGTGGAGGAATTGACCACCAACCGCGACCAACCGGCACCCATCCTCTACGTGGCGGAAGACGCGGGCTCGGGCGTGGACCAAAGCGCCTCGACCATCGAATACGGATTTGACACCAACGGCGTGGGCAGCATCCCTGACATCACGGGACGGTGGATCACCCTCGGCAACAACCAGGGCCTGAACACGAGCCTCGACCTGGCCTCGTGGGCGACCAAATCCGGCCAATACCTGCTCCTGCGGGCCACGGTCGTGGACGGAGCAGGGAACACCATCGTCACCCCCACCGCCTCCTTCCAAGTGCTTCCCGGCCTCGACTTGATGTGGAACGCGCCAAACACCACCATCGACCGGCTCATCGTTCGCCCCGGCCAAGGCACAGGAGCCGTGCAGATCGAGGCGACCCTGCAGTCCAACGAAGGATACGACGGTACCGTGGCCGTTCGTTTGGAGACCGCGCCTGCTGACCGTTTTTCCGCCGTTGATTGGACGGTCATGGAGTCACGAACGCTCGCAGCAGAAAGCCTCGAAAACGGCACCTATTCGATGACGTGGAACTTGTCCGTCACCGTTGAAGGCCAACTCGACATTCGCTTGGTCATCGACCCATCGGACTCCATCGACGAATACGACGAAGGAAACAACGCGATCTACTTCGTGGTGACCGGCGCCTCCATCAGTCCCGGCTTGGTTCCCTCCTTTGCCCCCTCCATTGGCCTGATGTTGCTTGCCGGACTCCTCTGTGGCATCCTCTCGCGCCGCCCACGGGATTGAAAGGGACCGGCCGTTCCGAGGCACCATGCGTCAGTCCCTTCCTCGGGTTCCGAAGGACCGCATCGCGGTGCTGATCGGGGCCAAAGGCGGGACGGTGAAGGCACTGGCCAAAGCCGCTGGAGCCCAATTCCTCGACATCGATTCCGAGACCGGTGACGTCGAGGTCGAGTGGGGAGAACCCGGAAGCTACGACCCGGTCAAGGCCCTGAAAATGCCCGACGTGATCAAAGCCATCGGCCGCGGCATGGCTCCGAAAACCGCCTTGACGCTGTTCGAGGACGACTGCTACTTCGAGATGGTCGACCTGCGCGACCACGTTGGAAAGCGTGGCAAGCAACTCCAGCGCATCCGCTCTCGAATCATCGGCAGCCAAGGAAAAATCCGCCAGCGCATCGAAGGCCTGACCTCGACCAGCATCACGATCTACAAGTCCACCGTGGTCGTCATCGGACCCGAAGATGGATTGGCCCTTGCGCGTCAGGCCGTCGACATGATCGCCGGTGGAGCCGAACACGGAAGCGTGCTGAGCTTCCTTGAGCGCACCACCCGGAAAAACCGGCTGGAGCGACGGAGCCTCGACACCATCGAACTCCGCGAGGAAGAGGCGATGGAAAGCACCGGGTTCGAAACCCTCGTGCCCGGATTGAGCCAAGCACGTGAACGACGGCACCGTCGGTTCAGGGCTTCGCAGGTGGACCCAGAAGACGAGGAAGCCGTCGAGGCCATGATGGACCTCGCTGAAGACGAATCCGTCTCGTGGGAAGAGGAATGATCAGGCGTCCTCGACGACGCCCTCGAGAGGCATTTCCAACACGTCTGCCAAGGCTTCCGCCAGGTCGACGTCCAACCCCTGCTTCTGACCCCATTCGACCAGACGGGTCACGTCACGGACCAGGAACTCCCGAGCCTTGGGGTGGGTGTCGATGACGGCCTGTCCAACGTCGATGACGATCGGCCGACCTTCGTGCCAGAGGATGTTGTACGGAGAGAAATCGCCGTGCACCAAACGGGCTTTTTGCCACGCCACGGCCAAGAAATGCAGCAGTGCATCGTACACCTCATCAGGACGTTCCACCTCGACCTCGCGCAATTTCTTCGCGGGCGAAACCTCGGTCCCCACGTACTCCATCACCAGGACGTTGCGGTGGACGGCCACGGCCTTTGGAACGGGCAAACCCCACCGAGCCAAGCGTTCGAGGTTGCGATGTTCCTTCCGAACCCAGATGTCGACAAGGTCCCGATGACGGCGTTTGAGTCCACCAAATCGCTGGTCTCCTTCGATGTACTGCATCAGGTTTCGAAACACGGCGTTGGAGGTGTGAAAAATCTTCACGGCCACAGGACCGCCGTCAAGGTCTGTGCCGTGAAACACGTGCGCTTCCTTTCCTCGAGCAATGGGGTGATCGAGGGTGTCGATGGCTCCTGACGTCATCAGTTTGTACACGGAAAGGAGCGTCAATCGGTCGAAGACCTGGTCAAAGACACGGCGGTCAACCCACTCGAACGGACCTGAACCCATCACGCCCTGCAGTTTCCCTTCGATGTCCCTGAACATGCCACGGTACCGTGCTTCTTTCATCCAGCGGTACTCGGAACCCCCTGCCTCAAGTCCGGACACGAATGCATCGCGTTCCGCTTGCTCATGGGCGTGGTCAGCGGCTTCTTCCTTGGTCATCTTCGACTTGGGTCGTCGCCTGCGACGGCGCTGCGCTGACCGCTCGGCCAACTCGTCCCAGCCGTCCTCGTCCCACGACATGCCAACACCCTGCGGTTGATGTGCGGCTCCTTTGAAGCCTGCTCAACCAAAGAGCTCGTCGACGCCGTCCGTGACGTCGTCGTCGCTTTCGTCTTCTTCGAAACTGATCGGCGTCACTTCAGGGGCCGGTTCAGCTTCGGGTTCAGCCTGGGCTTCAGGCTCAGGCGCATCGTCATCGGAACCAAACAGGTCGTCCTCGTCGTCATCGCCGTCGTCTCCGAACAGATCATCGTCGTCGCCGTCGTCTCCGAACAGGTCGTCGTCGCCTTCTTCCTCGACCGCCTCGCCTTCGTCGACGTCTCCGAAGAGGTCGTCGTCCTCGTCGTAATCGTCGCCAGAGAAGGAGGTCCCGAACAGGTCCACGACGTCAGGAAGGACGCCCTTTCGCGAGAGGTACATCGCCTGAGTCTTGGTGTAGCGGTGCTTGACGTCGGCCTTGCTGTCTTGGAAATCCCACGGCCAGACGATGATCAGGTCGCCTTCGCGAACCCATTGCCGGCGACGCATCTTCCCAGGGATACGAGCCAGTCGCATCTCGCCGTCCGCACAAAGGACGTTGACACGCCGACCGCCGAGGATTTGCTCGGCCAACGCGAACATCTCGTTGACCTTCGAATTGGGCATCTTGACACGGATGCGTTGAACGCTGGTGTCGCCTTCAACGGACTCAAGGCGAGCGAGCTCTTCCTCGTCGACCTTTTCCTCACGTCGTCGTCCCATCGTCTTCGCCCGTTTGACCGAGCGGACGACCCCTCTTCAATCCCACCGCAGCGGAGAGGCTCATCCGAGCAGAGCAGCGGCCGCGTCTCGGCAGACCTCGATGAGCGGGTCGCCCCATACGCCGAACCCGACGGTGCCAACCAAGCACAGGCCGATGGCGATGGTGGTGAACACGGTACGCGGGACCGGGCGGTCACGACCGACCGCAGGTGCGTCGAAGAACATCACCACGCCGATGCGCAGGTAGTAGAACACGGAGATGGCGCTGTTGAGGACCATCAAGAGGGCGAGCGACCAGACCCAGTGAAGGTCCATACCAAACACGCTCACGGTGGCACTGCTGCTGGCGACGTCAACGGCCGCGACCTTGACGATCCCCATGATGACCAGCAATTTGGAGACGAATCCGGAAAGCGGTGGCACACCCGCCAAGGACATCATGAAGAT
>QQSJ01000020.1 GCA_003602635.1 Candidatus Poseidoniales archaeon | reverse complement strand
CCGGTTTCGGCCAATTCGAATTCAAGGTCGAGGTCGCCACCGGCGTACCCTTGTGCTGGCATCCGTCTTCGGTCCCCAACCAGTGAACCTTGAGGAACGGTCAGTCGGCCGGCTCGGCCGTCGGGCAAGGTCACCTCGACCTTCCCGCCCAACACAAGGGTGCTGTATGGGACGGGGACGGATTGCACCAGTCGCCCGTCTTCCCACCGACGGTCTTCGCCAGGGTCGATCCTCAGCGTCACCATGGCGTCGCCGGTGGCGCCCTCAGGGTGCTCGTGGCCTTGCCCTCGGAGGCGCTTTGCGGTGCCGTGGGCGGTGCCGGGATCTAGCGTCATGCGTAGGGAGGCGGCTTTGGTTTCCACGCCTCCGCTTGGCGTCAAGCGAAGGCGGCGTACGGTGAAAGGGAAACTTCCCCCTTCGGTGGCTTGAGCCAACGTGAGATCAAGATGAACGGTGACGTCACCTCCTTTCGGTGGCGCACGGGCTCGGGTTTGCCGAGGAGGCGCGCGTCCGGGTCCAGCCCGTTGCCCAAACATCTGGCTGATCAGGTCGTCGAATTGCCCCATTCCGCCCGGCATGCCTCCAAATCCGCCCGGTCCACCGAACCCGGTGAAGGCCTGACGGCGTTGGGCTTCGCGCGCTTCGGCCGTGCCGATGGCATCGTACGCGGCTTGGACTTCCTTGAAGCGCGCTTCAGCGGCGGCGTCGCCCTTGTTCCGGTCCGGATGAAATTGCCTCGCCAACCGACGGTAGGCGCGGCGGATTTCAGCGTCGCCGGCGTCTTGGCCGACGCCGAGGACCTGATAGGGGTCACGCGTGCTGGCCACGACACCGCTGGCCTGCGGCCCCTCATGAAGCCTCCCGAACAGGGGCCTTCTTCGGCCGATGCGTTCTTAATGAAGAGGCAGGTCGCTCGGCAGGCTGAGGTTGCACCATGGCCACGGAAGCCAACACTTCGTTTGAACAACGCGTCCAGGACCGTCAGGACGCCGTTGAGGCCTGGGTCCGCCGGAACATCACCAAGGGTTCCTGGGCTCGCATCGTCCGCATGGCCCGAAAGCCAAGCCCCGAAGAATTCCGTCGCACCTCCATTGTGTGCGGCATCGGCCTGTTGGTGCTCGGCGCCATCGGCTTCCTCATCCTCCTTCTGATGGACCACACCTTCCCATGGTTGATCCACGACGTGTTCAACATCCCCCTCCCCTGAGGTGCTTGAGATGCAGACCGATTTCATTGCCTACGTTCGCCACGAGGAGAAACTCCTCCTCCTCCGCCGCCACAGCTCCGACGCCAGTTTCCCAGGTCTTTGGGACGGCGTCTACGGCAGCGGTTCAACCCCCGAAGAAGTCTTGGCTCGCGTGGCTGAGGTCACGGGCCTCTCCGTCGATCAGCTCGTCCTCCACAAGGAAGGGCCCGACCGAGGCATCGACATGGGCCGCACCCTTGTTGACGTCATCCCCTACCTTGTCGTCTCCTCGAGCGACGAGGTCACCCCGGCGGGCGTCTATGACGCCGCCGAGTGGATCGACCCTGGGAACCTCCAGGACTACAACTGCATCTTTTCTGACCTCGACATGGAAGGCGCCGACACCCTGTTCAAGGAAATGTACGGCTCCGTGGGTTCCTTCCTCTACATCGTGAAGTCCGCCATCGGTTCCGAACAGCGCCTTGCTTCAGAGATGCACGCCCGCATCCACGGAAGCGGAAGCCTCCGCACCTTGAAGGACGAAATCATGTCCATCGTCCACCCGCACAGCATGCGCGGCTACGTCTTCGTCGAAGCCAGCGCCAAGCATCACGTGGAGAAGCTCATCGGTCGCGCCGGTGGCCGTGACCCCAAGGCACGCCGTGGGCTCAACCTGACGCCGCTCAAGAACGCGAAGTCCGTGCTTCCTGGCGAGGCGCCACTGGAAAACATCCTCCCTTACCTCGAGCCGAAGGCCGTGACCAGCGGCATCGACGTCGGGTGCATCGTGGAGATCGTCACGGGTGCGTTCAAGGGCGAGAAGGCCCGCATCACGGCCGTGGCCGACACCAAGGAAGAGGTCACCATGGAACTCTACGAGCAGGTCATCCCGATGACCCTCAGCATGCGTGGCGACCACGTCCGTGTCATCGAGCGCGTCAACGAGTGAGTTCGTCGTGAAGATTCGCTGTACATCGCAGCCGTGAGGCCGTCGATGTGGAGCGTTTTGCGCCTCCATTGCGATTATATACACGAGTCAAGTCGGCGACCTGCACGCAAGGTGCAGGATGCTTCGTTATGGCCAAGCCTTGGACCGCAGAGCTCGTCAAGAAGGCGCTCGGTGTCAAGAAGTGCAACGGCTCCATGGACGCGGCCACCGAGGACCTTCCTCTCGAGAAGGCCATCGGTGTGGCCAAGGACAAGGCCGGCGACCTCACCGGTGCCGACCTGAAGGCCATGACCCGTGAGGTCATTGGCACCTGCGTCGCCATGCGCGTCAAGATCGACGGCCACTGGCCCAAAGACGCGTTGAAGATCATCGAAAACGGAGAGTGGGACGACCGATTCAACTGAACAAGATTCACGAAATGCGGGAGAGGCGCTCGTCGCCTCGCGGACCGCAGGGGTGACTTACCATGCAAGACAACATCACCACCGCCATCACCGAAGCCCTGGACAAGGCGCCTGAGCGCGCCTTTGTCGAATCGATCGAGTTTGCGTTCACCATCAAGGACGTCGACCTGAAGAACCCGAACAACCGTATCAAGGAAGAAATCCGCCTCCCCTCCGGTCGTGGCAAGGAGATCAAGGTCGCTATGTTCGCTTCCGGCGAAGCAGCAGAGAAGGCCAAGGCCGGTGGCATTGACGTGTATGCTCCGGAACAAATCGAAGAAATGGGCACCAACAAGGGCATGGGCAAGAAAGTGGCCAACCGGTACGATTTCTTCCTCGCTGAAGTTCCTCACATGGGCCTTGTCGGTCGCTGGCTTGGTGTCATCCTCGGTCCCCGTGGAAAGATGCCCCGCCCCGTTCCCCCTGTGCTCGACCCCGCCGTTGTGGCCACCGGTCTGCGCAGCACCGTGGTCGTCAAGTCCGGTGACAAGATGACCTTCCACGCCACGTTCGGCACCGCCAACCAATCCGTGGACGAGTTGACCGCCAACGCCATGGAGGTCTACAAGCGTGTGATGACCCGTCTTGAACGCGGTCCGAACAACATCCGCTCGCTTTACATCAAGACGACCATGGGTCCGTCGGTAAAGGTGGAGGTGACCGCGTGATCCCCAAGGTCATGTCCTGGAAGCGCGACACTGTCGCCGATCTGGATTCCCTCATCGCCTCCGGCGAAACCATTGCGGTCATCGACATCCACGGCGTCCCTGCCGATTCGATGATCGAGATGCGTAAGACGCTCCGCGAGAACATGGACATCCGTGTCGCCAAGAAGCGTCTGATGCGCCTTGCTTGGGCCAACGCCGGAAAGGACCTCGACACCCTCGAGGCCCTCTTCGACGGCGCCGTTCAGCCCGCGCTTGTGTCGACCAGCAGCAAGAACTCCTTCGAGCTGTTCACGGACCTCAAGGCCACCGAAGCCGGCCGTGCTGCCAAGCCCGGTGACGTCGCTCCTCACGACATCGTCGTCGAGAAGATGGACACGGGCATGCCCCCCGGACCGATTGTGGGTGAACTGAACTCCGTTGGCATTCCTGCGAAGATCATGGGCGGTAGCGTCCACATCCAGAAGCAAACCGTTGTCCTGAAGGAAGGCGACGTCTTCGAAGGCGATCTCGGCATGATGCTCGGCAAGATCGGCATCAATCCCATCGTGACAGGACTCCGTCTCATTGGCACCTACGAGGATGGCGTGGTGTTCCGCCCCGACGTGCTCGACATCGACTTCGATGCCTTCCGCTCGGACCTCATCGGATTCGCGGCTGGCGCGTTCAACGTCGCCTGCCACGTCGGATGGTTCACCCCAGAGACCACCCCAACCCTGCTCGCGAAGGCTTCCTCGGAAGCCCTGGCCGTGGCCCTCGAGGTGGCCCACATCTCGACCACGACCCTCCCGCACCTGCTCGGCCGCGCACAACGCGCCGCCATGGGCGTCGCGGGTTCGCTCGATTCCTCCGCCCTCGACGACGAGTTGGCGGCCATGCTGGGGGCTGCGGCTGACGCCGCTGCCGCCACGGTCGCTGTCGCCGAGAGCACCGAAACTGCCCCAGCCGAGGCAGCCGAGGAAGAGGAAGAGGAAGAAGAGGAAGCCGGCTTTGGCGGCCTTGGAGACCTGTTCGGCTGAACAACCAAAACACATGAGGTGAATAAAATGGAGTACGTCTACGCTGCCATGATGCTGCACGCTGCTGAGAAGGACATCAACGACGATGCCGTGACCGCCGTTCTGGCGGCCGCTGGTGTCGACGTCGACGCTGCCCGAGTGAAGGCCCTGGTGGCCTCGCTCGGCGGCATCGACATCGCTGAAGCCATGACCCAAGCCGTCGCTGCCCCCGCTGCCGCTGCACCCGCTGCGGCTGCTTCCGCTGCTGCCGACGCTGCCCCCGCTGAGGAGGCCGCTGAGGAAGAAGAAGAGGAAGACGGTGGCTTCGAAGGCCTCGGCTCGCTCTTCGGCTGATCCGACACGACCCCCGTCGTGCTGACCCAGGCCTGCCTGCGTTAGCCTTGATGGCCGGTCCCACGCGGGATCACCTCGACCGTTGTCGGAGTCTACCGGCCGTCATGCCATCCACTCGACACGTTGATGCCCAGCCCTCGCGGGTCTCGGCTCATGGTGCGACCTGAATCGCTCGACCTTGAGGTCAGCGTCACCCCCATCGCGACCGTCCGGGCGCTTCGGACGGTGATGGAAGAAGCCGGCTGGTCCATGCGCCGTCATGAGGGCGCTCGCATGGTCGATCGCTTCGCCATCATCATGCCCATGACCCAAGCCGCCCGCACCATCGGTTTGGAAATCCTCGACGGCCCTTTGCACGGTGGCCTCATCACCGCATGGTCCGAAACCCGAGGTTCGACGGGCGAAGTGCATCAAGTCAGCTGGCTGCTCCCGGGAGGAACGGCCGACGGCCTCGGCTTGGACTTGATTCACGCCTGGGTTCACGCTTTGCCGAGGATCCCTTGGAAGTGGACGTTCAGCGAGCGTTCGACCGTTGGATTCCTGCTGCCCACATGGCGCAAATCAAAGCGGGCGTTCAGCAGCCTCGGATTCGACGTGAAGACGAAATCATGGCCTCAGCCCTCCTCGCGGACGTGGCCTCCGCACGACGAAGAGGCTTGACCTGAAGCCGTGAAGGTGATAGGTCCGAAGCACATCGCAGCAACAGGAGGGCGGGCCATGTCGAAGGTCACTGACTTTGTTGAACGCGTCAAGACCGAGCGTGATGCTCAGATTTTGGTCGCTGGCATCCTCTTCTTCACGATCGCTTTCCCGGTGGCCTTCGCCAGCGCAGCGGCCGGTGTGGAAGGCGCGGGCCTTTCCGCTGTGGGCGACTACGTCGTCAACGGTGAAGTCGAAACCATTCTCCTCGAAGAAAGCGGCGAATACATTCAGGACGGGGACGAGTGGCCGGTGAGTCAGACCTCAGATGCCGTGCGAAACGAGATCGAAACCGCAGGCGGGAACGTCATCGGCATCCGCATCACGCTCACGTACGACGAAGACGAAACAGCCAGCGGGGCCACGTGTGGCGTGGCCGGTGGCAATGCTGCTGCGGACACCATCACGGCGACCCTCGATCACAACGAGATGACCGAGACTGGAAGCGGTGAGAACCCCGGTTCTCACACGGTGGACCTCACGTGGGTCAACCTCTCGCTGCTCGACGAAGAGGTCATCTCTGGACTCAGTGGATCTGACATCACCGACCAACTCACGGCCGGCGAGGCCGGCCTCGGCGCCTACGACATCGTCATTGGCGTCTCGGCCGCAACGGGCAACGCCGGCTTCGGTTGCGAACGCACCGACAACGGCGAAGACGTCTCGTGGAAGATTGAACTCCTCGTGCTCGACTTTACCGTCGCGCCCTTCATCGAGGTCGACGCGACCCTCTGAGCCTCACGCGAATGCGTCGAGGAAGCCGCTGACGTCAATCAGGTCCGGGACGCGTTGCTCGATGCGCTCCCGAATGTCCCGCAGGACGGCGTCGCTGCGAGCCTCTGCCCGCATCACCAGCACGGCTTCGGTGTTGGAACGGCGTGCCAAGTACCATCCTTGCAGGTTCCCGTGTTCGTCTTCGAACCGCACACGCACGCCGTCGACCGTGCTGTGTGGTAGGTCGGCGAAGGCAGCGGTGATCCCTGCCACGACCCGTTCCTTGTTCTCCTCAGCGCAGGGCACCTTGCATTCCCCGGTGGTGGGCAGGTTTGGTGCGACCGCGTCCAAAGCCTCGGCAAAGCTGGCTCCATCCAGGGTCTGCCGTGACCAGAACTCGACCAGTCTGGCCGCGTTGTAGAGGGAACAATCGAATCCGTACCAGCCCCGGTCGGCTGGGAAAATGTGCCCGCTCATCTCTGCCGCAAACCGGCACCCGGGGCGGTCGGCCAAAGCCCGCTTCATGAACGAGTGGCCGGTGCGGGCCATGAGCGGTTCACCGCCCGCAGCAAGGATGGCGGATTCCACGTTCATGGAACACTTCACGTCGTAGATGACGGTCCGTTGGTTCGCCGTGGCGTCGTCGTCAAGGTCGGCCAGAACGTCCCCGACCAGCAGGGCCACCAGGCGGTCAGGGTAGACGAACGCGCCTGTTTCGGTCACGGCACCAATCCTGTCACCGTCGCCGTCGCTTCCCAAGCCAAATTCGCAACCATGCTGAACGACCAATTCAGCGAGGTCGGTCATGTTGTACGGACGCGTGGGGTCAGCCCCGTGGTTCGGTTCGCTGGCGTCCCACGTGCAATGGATGGCCTCCACCTTGGCTCCAATCGCCTCCAAGACCTCGACGAGGAAGGGGCCAGGTACGGCGTTCCCAGCGTCAACCGCCACGTGCACCGGGCGGCTCAATGGCCCCACGCTTTCGGCGATGGCCGCAAGGTAGGTCGGCATGTGAGGGGTGGTCGTCCGCGTGCCTTGACCGGCGGTGAAATCGCCTTTGAGAAAGACGCCACGAAGTTCCTGAATCTCTTCTCCGGCCAACGGGAGGTTGCCTCGGCACATCTTGAAACCGTTGTGCGTCGGCATGGGCAAGTGGCTCGCTGTGACCATCACGCCTCCGTCCACGTCCATCGTCCAACACGCATGGTACAGGGCTCCCGTGGTGCACACGTCCAGATCCACGACGTCGGTGCCGGCCGCCTGCATGCCGCGCATCAGCGCGTCCGCAAGGGCGGGGCTCGAGGTGCGAATGTCGCGGCCCACGGCCAGCCGCTTTGCTCCAAGGTAGGTGCCGAGCGCTTGGCCGACCCGTTTGGCAAAGGCGGGCGTCAATTCGCCGGACCCGTCACCGTTGGCCAGGCCACGGATGTCGTAGGCCTTGAAGCAGTGCTCGGGCCATGTCGCCATGCTGTGGCCACGGCGGGGGTGCACTTGAACGCGCCTCTGGTCATGCCGAGCCAACGACGGCATGGACGAGGATTTCGACGGCCGCTCCTGCAGGCAAGGCTGCCGCTTGGTAGGCCGCTCGTGTCGGCGGGACGCGGACACCTTCGAGCCAGGCGGCGTACACCTCGTTCATCGCTGCGAAGTCACCGATGTCCTCCAAGAGCACCTGCACCGCCACGAGGTCATGTTTGGTCGCGCCGCCGGCTTCGAGCAACGCGTCGATTTTCGCCAAGGCTCCCGCGACCTGGGCTTGCAGGTCACCGGCGTCGGGCGCGATTTGTCCTGACAACCAGAGGCTGTTGCCCACCCGGACACCGGGCGTGTAGGGGCCGTACACCGCGCCGCCGTCCACGGCGATGGCTTGTTTTTTGGTCATGCTCTTCCCTCCTGCCTTCCGGTCCTTCAACCTCCGGTCGGCGTGCCTATGTGCTCGCGGCTCCACCGAGGTTCGTGGCGACGTGCTGGGTGCTCGACCATCCCGCACATGTGCGGGCCTTGGCGCCGCTTGTCCGAGCGGGAAGCACCCACGACATGCTCCTGTTGACCGAGCGGGCCGAAGTCCGTGCCCTCTACGAACAACGCGACGGCTTTCTGCCGTCACGGCGTGCTGCGTGGATCCCTCGGGCCTCAGGTGCTTGGAGCGGCCAGCGGCGCGTACGCCACGCCGTTCGGCACCTGAAGCGATGGCGTCGGTCTGTGCCAGGACCGCATCGCATGATCGCGATGAACGCGCCTTTGATGCCGCTCGCGGCCCGCTTGGCCGGCGTGCCTCGGCGTTGGTGCTTGGTGGACACGGAGATCCAACATCGGAACCTTCGGTGGCTCGACCGTGGTGTCACCGACGTGGTCGTGCCGACCCACTGGCGCGAGGACCTCGA
Source organism: Candidatus Poseidoniales archaeon (assembly GCA_003602635.1). Taxonomy (GTDB): domain Archaea; phylum Thermoplasmatota; class Poseidoniia; order Poseidoniales; family Poseidoniaceae; genus MGIIa-L3. The sequence continues at coordinate 7,588 of QQSJ01000020.1, read as the reverse complement.
TGGGGGCCGCTTGGCTGCATGGAAGCGCGGCGCGGACGCCGGGCGTTGGCATCTCCATCGCCTCGATGGAACACATCAGCACCTGCATCTCGCGCCCATCCGCCGTCCGAACGATCTCTCTGACCCTCCGTGCATCCTCGTGCGCCGGCTCTTGGGCACCGGCTCGCATGACGACGGCGAAGTCATGGCGCTCCCCGATGCGGTCATCGATGGATTCCAGGTCCTTTCGTGGGACGAGGCCTCCGCCCCTTCGGAGCGCTTGGCGTGGTCGTTGCTGAATCGCCTTTCTGACGTGGACGGCGTCGTCACGCAATCGACGACCTTTGCGGCAGAAGCGGCCTACCTCGGGGTGCCAACCTTGCTCGTCTCAGCGGCCGAACGGGGTTACCTCGACCGCGTGGAGGCCGAAGGGTGGCCGCTGTTTCGTCACCGTGGCCCGTGCGAGGGTGAGGCGTGGTTGGACGTTCGGGCCCGCTGGGCCACGGGCATGGCCTTGACCGATGCGCTTTCTCCGGACCCGTGGCCGGATGCAAAAGGCTCCCTTGAAGCGCTGCTTCAGGACGGTTGAAGCCACGTTCGAAGCACGTCTTCATGATCGCCGTTGAGGCGGTAAGCGCCCCCGAGCACGTCTGAAATCGGGACAAAACGTGCATCGGCGGCGTCATCGCCAGGGCGAGGCTCCTGTGTTTCGTCGACCATGTCCACTTCGTAGACGATGCTCACCACATGCTTCCGCTCGTCGCGTTCAGGGTCGCTCATCACCATCAGCAACCGAGGGTTGCATCCGCGGATGCCCGTTTCTTCCTCGAGCTCCCGGAGCGCGCCTTCCTCGGCGGTTTCGCCCACGTCCATGAAGCCACCAGGGCAACCCCACGAACCCACGTTGGGCGGATGCTTGCGTTGAATCAGCAAGACCTCGTCACCGCGGCGCACGCACGCGTCCACCGCGAGGCTCGGGTTTTCGTAGCCTTGGCATTGATCGCAGACGCCCACAGGCTCACGCTCCGTACCTTCGCTTGCGCTGCTGGAAGGCTTTGATCGCCTTCAGCAATTCGCGCTTGGAGAACGAGGGCCAGTACACGTCGGTAAAGTACAACTCGGCATAGGCCATTTGCCACAGCAGGAAATTGGAGATGCGCTCTTCACCGGAGGTTCGGATGACCAAGTCAGGGTCCGGCATTTCGGCGGTGTAGAGGCGATCGGACACGGCCGCCTCGTCGATGGATTCGAGGGGCAAATCGCCCTTGGCGTGGTCTTCGGCGATGGCGCGGATGGCGTCCAGAATTTCTTCGCGGCTGCCGTAGGCGAGGCACACTGAGAACACAAAACGGTCGTAATCGGCGGTCTTCGATTCAGCATAATCGATGGCTTTGATGACCTTGGCCGGCAAGAGGTCGCGTCGACCGATGATTTGGACCCGTACCTCGTTGTCGTGGATCCGTTGGTCTTCTGCGATGTCGTTGAGGCCTTCGATGTAGAGGTCAAACAAGGCGTCCAATTCCTCTTCAGGCCGCTTGAGGTTCTCCGTGGACAAGGCGTAGACGGTGAACCACGGAATCTTCAGTTCGAGGACCCAATCCAACACCTCCTCCAGTTTTGCTTTCCCAATGCGGTGGCCGACGCCTGAGGTCAACCGGTTTCGGAAGGCGAAACGGCGGTTGCCGTCCATGATGATGGCCATGTGTTGCGGACGGATTTCGTGGGCCAAGACCTCGCGCAGCATCCGCTGGTCCACGGCTCGCCCGAGGGCGTCCCCCACACGGTCGCTGACCCCCATCGTGTTTCACCGTGCGCGACCCTGCCCTTGAGGAATGCGCACGCCAAGGGCAGGGTTCACACGCGGGACCTTCCTCGTCGGTGCATGCTCGCACCGTGGCCGACGGGCCTCCTTCCGGAGGCGTCACAGGGCACGGTTCCCACGCCATGGGGCCCGGTCACGGTGATGGAGGCGGCCTTGGACGACCTGCTCAACGCTGAGGTCGGTGCGTGGTGGGGGGCGAACCTCACCGGTGCGACCGTCGAACCGTCCCGTGCCGACCGCCACGGCCGCTGGTTCCTTGCAGAACACGACGGCGCCACTTACGACCTTCTCCTGTGTTCCTTCGGAACGGGTCGCGCGCTCTCCTCGCTGACCCAGCATGCCGACCGCGCGAACGCCATGACCGCCACCGGGCACGTGCAGCTTCCCGTGGCTGGATGCACCGTGGACGGCCATGAGGCCCTGCTCGTCTGGCCGCACGCAGCGCAGGTGCCGTTGGATGCCTCGCTCGATCTTTGCGACCAATTCCGAGCCGCAGGGCGCGTGCTGGCCACGCTGGAACCGTGGGCCACGCCGCCTGTTGAACGCCGATGGAACGAGGCCTTGGCCACGGTGGAACAGCGTCTGGGGGCGTCGACGCTTTGGCGTGCTCCGCACGACCGCGTGACCGTCGGATTGCCCGATCTTCAGTTGTCCCTTCACAGCTTGGTCGAAGGGTCCGAAGGGCCCCGCTTCCGTCCGCTTCCACGCACCGTTGACGAGGCCCTCACCGGCGTGCTCGGTCGAAGGCCAGGGTTGGCGCACGCCATGGCGCTCGAGGGGGAAGCCGTCGAAGCAGGGCGAGCGGCCGACGAAGGCGGCCCTGAGGGTTGGTTCGCTGCATGGAGCGAGGGCGCACCCAGCGATTGGTCCCGCACCCGAGCCTTGTCCACCTACCGCGGAGGGCTCTGGATTTGGCGCTACGCAGACGTCATGCGATGGCGTGGGCGCGCGATGGCGTGGGACGACGGCGACCTTCAGGACGCCACGAAGACTTGGCTGGAAGACGTGGATCGGCTTCAGGCGCGCCTTGGCGTCCTTCGCATGTGGCGTTCTTTGCTTTGGCTCGGCGCGGCAGGCGTGGCGGCTGCGTGGTATGCGCACGCGCTCGGTGCCTTGACCGAAGGGCCCTCGTTGGTCCTGGCGGCTGCTTCGGTGGCGGTCGGTGCAGGCGGTTGGCTTCGCTACCGCGCCGCAGAACCCGGTCCGTTCTGATTCAGCGGGATTGACGCACGCGGGCGTCGTGGAACTCGAGGCTCAACTCCCGCGAGATGCGGACGATGTCCAACATCAGGTCCTCACGGGCTTCGCGTTCGGCCACGGAGGAATTGATGTCCCAGTAGAGGTTGATGGCCACGTCGATGGATTGGGCCGAGATGCCCTCGACGGCGCACCACGACGCGTCTTCGTTGAGGGTGCGCTCGTTTTCGCGCACCGCTGCGATGACCTTGTCGCAGAAGACGCTCACCGCTTCTGGGTCCGAGGCGAGGTCGAGGTGAAGGGTGGTCTGCCACCGGCGCCAGCGCCGCTTGCCGTAGTTTTCCACGGCCATGTTGACCAAGTTCGCGTTGGGCACCGTGACGATGGTGTCCGACGAAGTGCGCAGGATGGTGGTACGCAGGTTGATCTCGACCACTTCGCCTTCCGTCCCTCCAACAACGACCCAATCCCCAACGCGGAAGGGCCGGTCCATGAGGACGGTTACGGCACCAAAGAAATTCGAAATCGTGTCCTTGGCGGCCAAGGCCAAGGCAAGACCGCTGATGCCGAGGCCAGCGATGAGCGAGGTGAGGTCCAAGCCGAAGGCATCGGCGACAAACACGCCACCGATGAACAGGATGATGAAGCGCAGCACGCTTTCCACGGCGGAAATGACGGTGCGCTCTGAACCGTCGAGTTCGTCGTCGTCGTCGAGCAGGTCCATGACGTCCTGCACGACGTCCACGGCGCGGAAGGCCGCGCGGACCAAGGACACGACGAGCACGAGTTGCGCGACGGCGATCAACGTCAACGCGCCAAGGTCGGGCAAGTCCGCCACGTCTGAGCCGTTTTGCGTCATGGTGTGGAGGCGTTGCAGGCCAAGGAGGATCACGCCTGCTGCAGCTGCAGTGCCCATTGAACGGTGGCTGGAATGCAGCGCCTTACTCGTGCGCGGCATGCGCATCACGGCACGAACAAGCCGGGGTGAAAGCACCATCGCAATCGACCGTGCGACGGCGCCGAGCAGGAGGAGTCCCACGATGGCCAACACGGTCCAACGGTTGGTGCCCAACATGTCTGGGCCTGCACTTTGCAGCACGTCCATCCAAGCCATGTTCTCCGGTGGGGAGCCGTCTTCAAGGGCGTATCGGCGGCGCGACGGCTTGATAGGCGCGTCAGGGGTGGGAGAGACGATGCTCGACAACGCCCGGTCCCGGCAGGCCTACCTTCGCAGGACAGCGCTCCTGTTGGCGCTGCCGCTGATGCTGACGCTGTGCGCGCCCATCGCAAACGCGGGCGTGACCCAAGATGAAGCGGGTTCCACGCCCGAAGCGGTGTGGTCGGACGACTACATCAACCACATTTTCCCCTGGGCCGATGAGGACGACCGCATCTTGCAGTTCAAGGAATACCACACCTACGACACGGTGAAGCAGCGGCTGCAGCGCATCGCTGAGGACCACCCGGACCTCTTCGAGTTCCATGAAGGCATGAACGGTGGCACCAACGCCCGAGGAGAACAGACCACGGCCGACGCCTACGAAGGCTGGTACTACGGTCACGCCTCACCGTGGGTGAAGGTCACCACGGACGTCAGCGGTGGCGAATACAACGAATTCGTCGGAGACAACGGCAACTACGAGGATCGACCCGACGTGCTCATCGTCGGCAACCACCACGCCCGTGAGTGGATGTCCGTCCAAGTGCCGATGATGCAGATCGAAGTCATCGCCTTCTCCGTGGACAACATCGGCTACGACAACGACGGAGACGGCCAAGTGGACGAAGACGGTTGGGGCGACACCAACGGCGACGGCGTGCTCGACGACGACGGCGATTGCCTTGCCCTCGAAGCCTCCTACCAGGATTCCAACGGCGACGGCACGCCCTGTGGGCCGGGCGACCTTGGGGTCGACGAGGACTACAGCGAGCAGTGGATCGTCGACCTTCTCGACAGCCGCGAGTTGTACATCGTGCCGATGCTCAACGTGGACGGGAACATCTACGACCGCGAAGTCTTCTGTCCTGCCCCGGCGTGGGAATCCTGCCCCTCTGGCGGTTGGAGGAAGAACCTGCGCGACAACACCTTCACCGGCGTGACGCCCCTTCCTGACCTTCAGGAAGAGGTCGACGAGGACTGCGACGGCGTGGACCTGAACCGCAACTATCAGTTCGAGTGGGGTGCGCCCCTCGGCGCCACGGGCCCCCTCATTCCTGGCACCTGCTCACCCGCTGAAGGCGAATTGGACGGTTCAAACAACGACGTCTACAACGGCCCTGTGGACGACCGTGACAACGACGGCGACGGGCAGGTCAACGAAGATCACGTCGACGGCAAGGACGACGACGCGGACGGTGTGACCGACGAAGACTGGTGGGGCGGCAACTCCGAACCCGAGACCAAGTTCATCCAGGACTTGACCGAGATGAACGACGACACCGGCGACGGTGCCAGCGAATTCAAGTCCACCTTGACCCACCACTCCTACTCGGAACTCATCCTTTGGCCGTGGGGTCATTGCACGGATTGCGAGAGCCCCGACCACGCTCAACTCGAGTACCACGGCCAGCAGATGGCCGACATGACCCAGTACGCCAACCTCCAGTCCTCCTCGCTCTACCCGACCTCGGGTGACTTCTGCGACTGGCACTACGGCGTGCACGGCTCCTACTGCTACACCTCGGAAATCGGTACTGCGTTCCACCAGCACGAAGACGACATCGACCACATCGCGGTGCGCAACCTCGGCCTCGGCTTCTACATCGCGGAGATCGCCGACAACCCGCGCGAGCGCGCGGACCTTGCCATCGACAACATCTCGCAGCAGAACTACCTGAAGCAGCCCGACGCCATCGACATCCCTGACGAGGGCGACATCCCCATTGACGTCTGCGTGTCGGACGATTTCCCCTACAGCACGGAGAACTCCGTGGTCAAGTGGCGTCAGGTCAAGCCAAGCCGCCTGCAAAGCGACTACGGCCCACGCGAGTGGTCGACCACGCCGTGGGAGTCGGTCCAGATGGAGGTCGTTGGCGGCAACGCATGCACCACCTCGGACGGCAACGGCACCTTGCTGCGTGCGATGATTCCCGTGGGCGAAACCGCGACCGGTGAAGTCCACTACAAGGCCCAAGTGGCGACGCTGGGCGGGTCTGACTTCTACCAGTACCCTGACGACGGCCAGTACTACGTCCTCTCGGTGTCCTACCGCGCGTCCTACGGTTCCACCTTCGGCGCCCTTGTGATGTTCCTTCTCGTGGCCGGTACGGTCTGGGGCGGTCTTGGGACCGCGCTGCGAACCATGTTCACCGGCGACGATGATGAGAAGGTCATCCTCGCCGACGCCCTCCTCGAAGAACCACCATGGGCGGTGGACGCGTGAGCGGCCAGTCGGACGAATTCAGCGGCCGTCTTGGCCTGATTTTCGCGACCATCGGTGCGGCCATCGGAACGGGAAACATCTGGCGTTTTCCCCGGATGGTCGGCGCCAACGGTGGTGGGACCTTCCTCATCCCTTGGCTGATTTTCCTCTTCATGTGGTCCATTCCCTTGGTCATCGCAGAATTTGCGATGGGCAAGCGAAGCCGCACGGGAACCATCGGAACCTTCCGCATCTTCACCGGCAAGCGCTTCGCATGGATGGGCCTGTGGACGGCTTGGATCTCCACGGCCATCGGTTTCTACTACGCCGTGGTGGCCGGCTGGTGCCTGAAGTACTTCCAACTCGGCATCACCGGCGGGCTGACCGGTGACGGTGTGGACACCGTTCAGGTGTGGAACGAATTCCTGCAAGCCCCTGGGCAAGTGATTTTCTTCCAGTTCATCGTCATCGTGCTGACCTTGGCCGCGATTTCTCGCGGTGCGAAGGCCATTGAGAAGGTCAACGTCTTGCTGATGACGTCGCTGATGGTGCTGCTCTTCCTGACGATGTTCATGGCGCTCAGCATGGACATGAACGACGGAACGCTGGACGGTGCCTTGTTCATGTTCACCGTCGATACGTCGATGATGTTCGATCCAGAGATTTGGATCAACGCCCTGTCGCAATCCGCATGGTCGGCGTCCGCTGGCATGGGCATGGCCATCACCTACGCGGTTTACATGCGCAAGGACGAGGACACCACCCTCAACGCCTTCGTGATGGGTCTCGCGAACAACAGCATCTCCATCATCGCCGGCCTGACCGTTCTTTCCGCGATTTTCGCGGTCGAGGCCGATCCCTTGGCCACGGTGACCGGCGGTTCCTCGGCCATCACCTTCCTCGCGCTGCCCGAAGTGTTTGCACAAGCTCCCGGTGGCAACGTCGGACCTTTCCTGATGATGACCGGCTTCTTCCTCGCGCTGTCCTTCGCCGCGCTCACCTCGATGATCTCGACGGTTGAACTGTGCGTGCGCAACTTCGTCGACCACGGCTACGAACGCACGCGCTCGGTCTGGTTGACCGGCGCGGCCATCTTCCTGTTTGGGCTCCCCTCCGCGGTGCTTTGGGTCAAACTCGACGCGGAAGGCGTTGCCTTCCCGCAGTTCCTCGAAGTGCAAGACCACATCTGGGGCTACGGCCTCATGTTCTCGGGACTGTTCATCGCGTT
>QQSJ01000002.1:37056-38279 GCA_003602635.1 Candidatus Poseidoniales archaeon | reverse complement strand
ACCTTGTCGATGACGTGGATGACGCCGTTGCTGGTGGCCACGTCGGCCGTGGTCACCGTGGCGTCGTTGACCATCACGGTGCCGTCGACGGTGAAGGCGAGCGGTTGGCCGTTGATGGCGTCCGCCGACATGCATTCCGTGACCGCGCTGGAGGGCACTTCGCCCGAAACCACGTGGTAGAGCAAGATGTCGGAAAGGGTCGCCTTGCCTTCAGGGGTGTCGAGGGCAGCCAGATCGATGCCAGCATCAGCGAAGGCTTGGTCGGTTGGCGCGAAGAGCGTGAACGGCCCATCACCTTGGAGGGTTTCGAGCAGTTCGGCTTGAATCACGGCCGACACGAGGCTGTTGTGAACGCCAGTGCACTGTGCGGTGCGCGGCAGGTCGTTTGGCGTGTCCGTTGGCGTCAACACCTTGTCGATGACGTGGATGATGCCGTTGCTGGTGGCCACATCGGCCGTGGTCACGTTGGCCCCGTTGACCATCACGCTGTCACCGACGGTGAACGCCAAGGGTTGGCCGTTGACGGCGTCTGCGGTCATGCATTCGGTGACGTTGGCGGCAGGCACGTTGGCGCCGACCACGTGGTAAAGCAAGATGTCGGAAAGGGTCGCCTTGCCTTCAGGGGTGTCGAGGGCAGCCAGATCGATGCCAGCGTCCGCAAAGGCTTGGTCGGTCGGTGCGAAGACCGTGAATGGCCCGTCGCCCTGGAGGGTTTCGAGCAACTCTGCTTGGATGACCGCGGCCACAAGGCTGTCGTGAACCGTGGTGCATTGGGCCGTGCGTGGGATGTCGTTGGGGGTGGCCGTGGGCGTCAGCACCTTGTCGATGACGTGGATGATGCCGTTGCTGGTGGGCACGTCCGTTGCGGTCACGGTCGCCCCGTTGACCATCACGCTGTCACCGACGGTGAAGCTGAGCGGGTGGCCGTTGACCGTCGTGGCCGACATGCAGTCGGTCACGTTGGCGGCAGGCACGTTGGCGCCGACCACGTGGTAGAGCAGGATGTCGGACAGCGTCTGCTTGCCTTCCGGCGTGTCGAGCGCAGCCAGGTCGATGCCAGCGTCCGCAAAGGCTTGGTCGGTCGGTGCGAAGACCGTGAATGGCCCATCGCCTTGGAGGGTTTCGAGCAGTTCTGCTTGCACCACGGCCGAGACCAAGGAAGCGTGGTTCCCTGTGCACGAAGCCGTGCGCGGGATGTCGTTTGGCGTGTCCGTTGGGGTCAG
>QQSJ01000002.1:0-37031 GCA_003602635.1 Candidatus Poseidoniales archaeon | reverse complement strand
CCGTTGCTCGTGCTCACGTCAGCGAGGGTGACGGTCGCGTCGTTGACCATCACACCACCGTCGACGGTGAAGGCGAGCGGTTGACCGTTGACGGCGTCCGCCGACATGCATTCCGTCACGGCGGACGAAGGGACGCTTCCCGCCACGACGTGGTAGAGGAGGATGTCCGACAAAGCGGCCTTTCCTTCGGGCGTGTCGAGGGCAGCCAGGTCGATGCCAGCATCAGCAAAGGCCTGATCGGTCGGCGCGAAGAGCGTGAAGGGTCCAGTGCCCTGCAAGGTTTCGAGCAGTTCTGCTTGGACCACGGCCGAGACCAAGGAAGCGTGGCTGCCCGTGCACGAAGCCGTGCGCGGGATGTCGTTTGGCGTGTCCGTTGGGGTCAGCACCTTGTCGATGACGTGGATGATGCCGTTGCTCGTGCTCACGTCAGCGAGGGTGACGGTCGCGTCGTTGACCATCACGCCACCGTCGACGGTGAAGGCGAGCGGTTGACCGTTGACCGCGTTCGCGGTCATGCACTCGGTCACGTTGGCGGCAGGCACGTTGGCGCCGACCACGTGGTAGAGCAAGATGTCGGAGAGCGTGGCCTTGCCTTCAGGGGTGTCAAGCGCGGCCAGGTCAATGCCGGCGTCGACGAAGGCTTGGTCCGTGGGTGCGAAGACCGTGAACGGTCCAGCGCCTTGCAAGGTTTCGAGCAGTTCCGCTTGGATCACACCGGCGACCAATGAGTTGTGCAGGCCCGTGCATTGAGCCGTGCGTGGGATGTCGTTGGGGGTGTCCGTTGGCATCAACACCTTGTCGATGACGTGGATCAAGCCGTTGCTGGAGATGACGTCGGTGAGGACCACGTTGGCGTCGTTCACCATCACGCCACCGTCGACGGTGAACGCGAGCGGCTGGCCGTTGACGGCGTCCGCAGTCATGCATTCGGTGACGTTCGCGGCCGGCACATCGGCGCCGACCACGTGGTAGAGCAAGATGTCAGACAACGTCGCCTTGCCTTCGGGCGTGTCGAGCGCTGCCAGGTCAATGCCTGCGTCGGCGAAGGCTTGGTCGGTGGGCGCGAAGACCGTGAACGGCCCAGGTCCTTGCAACGTGGTCAAGAGGTCGGCCTGAATCACCGCGGCCACGAGGCTGTTGTGGATGCCTGTGGTCTGGGCGGTGCTCGGGATGTCAACCGGCGGGAGCATGACCCTGTCAATGACGTGAATGATGCCATTGGAGGCGAGGACGTCGGGGGTGGTGACGTTGGCGTTGCTGACCGTCACGCCGTTTCCATCGACGCCAAACTGAACGCGGTCACCGTTCACCGTTGTGGCGAACATGCCGTCCGAAAGGGCGCTCGAAGGCACCGATCCAGCCACCACGTGGTGAAGCAGAATGGCCGTGAGGGTCGCGTTCTCCTCCGGCGTGTCGAAGGTGCTCAAATCGATGCCCGCTTCGGCGAAGGCGGTGTCGGTTGGGGCAAAGACGGTGAAGGGCCCTGCACCTTGCAAGGTCGTCACCAAGTCGGCGTGGGTCAAGGCGGCCACGAGGGAGTCGTGAACGCCTGTGGCCACCGCGTTCGAGGGGATGTCTTGGCTGGCGTCAGCGCTGGCATTGAGCGGCAGGGTTGAGGCCATCAGGAGGACGATGAGCACATACGCGGCGGATTTCTTCATGTCCTCGCTGGCACGCAATGTGCGTTATAATCAGGTGTTTCTCACACTACGATGCACGAACCCCCTTGCGTCCGTGTCCCCAACAGGGCACAGCGTCCCTTTTGCCACAGGATGCGCTCGCTTTTCCTGAGGTTATAGCAGGTCATGCGTCTTCCCCTGCATGGCTTCGATGATCCTCGGGTGGACCCTCAACGACATGACGACTGCGATGGGTCTGGGCAACACCGATCATTTCCTGCACCTGCGTCAGCAAGCCCTTCGGGAGGCGCTCCGCGATCTTGTGGAGGCGGTCAACTCCCGCCTTGCGGCGCCTCACGACGTGGGCGTGTGGCTCATGTGCCAACAGGATTCCTTCACTGACCTTCACGATCCGGTGGTGGTTGGTGCGCCCATGGTGTTCGGCGGGAGGATTCCTGAAGTGCTGTGGTACCTTGCGCCCAACGAACACGTCGACGGCATGCCTTCTCCGACGACGCTTGCGAGCCTGCACGAGGTGATGTCAACCGTCAACGGGGAAGGCCCCGGCACCCTGCCAGCGCCAACGGTGCATTTGTCTGGCTGGCACGCTGAAGCGGACAACCTGGGCGTCCTTCTCGGACGAAAACAGGCGTGAGCCGCTTCGGAGTGTCCTTGATACGGGGTAGGGTCGTACCATCCCCATGGACCCGACCTTGGACGCCAGCACCATCGTGCTGAACATCCTGCTCTACGTCCTTCTTCCCCTGTGGGGTGTGGCCGGTGGCGTGGACTGGTTTTGCCATCGCGCGACCAAAATCGAATCAACGGCCGGTCTTCGTGAAGCTCTGGTCCACGCCCTGATGGGGTTCCAAGTTGGCATCCCCATCTTGCTGGGGCTGTTGTTTGAGGTGAACGTGCTGGTGTTGATCATGTGCATCATGGCCTTGGTGGCCCATGAATTGGTCGCGCATTACGACGTGCACTATGCACAGGATTTGCGAGAAATCAGCATTTGGGAAGTGCATGCACACAATTACCTCGCGACCCTTCCGTTCTTCATTCTCCTGCTCATCATCGTGCGTCGATGGGAGACCTTCGTCAATTTCGTCACCTTCAACTGGGCCGGAAACATGAGCCTTCAGTGGCGCGAAGAATCCCTTGGGATGAACGGCAACTTTGCCATGACCTACATCGTCGGAATGGGGATTTTCATCGTGATGCCCTACATGTTGGAAATGTACCGTTGTTGGAAATGGGAGCGCGACAACGGCGTGTCCACCTTGCCGTGGAGGGCCTCTGAATGAAACCCGTCTACATCACGTCGACCGGCTGGCACCTGCCCGGCCCTGCCATCACCAACGATCAAGTGGAAGGCGTCCTCGGCGCAGTCAACGGCCAACCTTCGGGTCTGCGCACGCAGATTCAGAAAGCGAACGGCATCCAAACACGGCACTACGGCATTGACGCCAACCAGCGCACCACGGTGTCCAACACCCAAATGGCCGTTCATGCCGGACAGGAATGCATGGACCGCGCGTTTCGGCCCATTCACCAAGTCGGGATGCTCGCCGTTGCTTCGACGCAAGGAGACCACCCCGTTCCAGGTCTCGCGTCCTTTGTTCAGGCAGGATTGGGAATGGCCGAGGTGGAGATCCTCACGGCCCAGTCCATTTGTTCCTCGTCGATGATGGCGCTGAAAGGCGCGTGGCTGTCCCTTCGTTGCGATGAGCATGAGGCGGCGCTGGTCATCGCGACGGAGATGCCTTCCCGATTGCTCAAACGGCAACGGTACGAGGCCGCGACCGAGTCGACTTTCGCCAAGAAAACCGTGGATTTCAACACCGAGTTTCTCCGTTGGATGCTCTCAGACGGCGCCGGAGCACTGTTGTTGGAAACCTCCCCGCGCCCCAAGGGGTTGTCCTTCCGCATCGACTGGATGAAGGGCTGGTCGCATGCGCACGCCCTGCCCACGTGCATGAGCGTCGGCTCGAGCGGCAAAACCGACGAGGAACGAACATGGCAGGATTACGACACCTACGCCGACGCGGAACGTGAAGGCGCTTTGCTGCTCCGCCAAGAGGTCCGTCTCCTCGACCACATCGTCCGGCTGGGTGTTGACGGTTACGTGCGGTTGGTGCAAGAGGGCCTCAACGTGCCCTCTGAAGTGGACCACTTCCTCTGCCACTACTCTTCCCATCACTTCCGTCCGAAGATCCTCGACATGCTGGATGCGGCGGGCGTCGGCATCCCTGAAGAAAAGTGGTGGACGAATCTTTACACTCGGGGCAACACGGGCGCAGCATCACTGTTTATCATGCTCGACGAGTTCATGAGAACACAGAACCCTCAGGTCGGTGAGCGCATCATGTGCTTTGTGCCTGAGAGTGGACGGTTCAACACGACGTACATGCATCTGACGGTGGTGGACAACGATGGACGGTAACATTGCAATCGACGGCGTTCCTGTGCAGGAGGCGGCGGAAGCCATTGGCGCGAACGACGTTCCTGAGTTGGGAGCGCACGCCCAAGATGCCCTGCGGCGGCTGTTGCGCGTGTGGATCGGCTTCGAGCGCGACCTTGTGACCGTACCGTTGCTTCGGCGCCTCGACCTGGGCACCTACACGCTGGCCGACCATCGGCGCCTGCTCGTCAATCTGCGGCAACAAGTGGTCGAGGGTTCCCGCTGGATTGCCCGAGCCGCGTCCTCGATGGACCGTGCCCACAGCGAACTTCGCTCGATGATCCTTCGACACGCCGTGGACGAACACCGCGATTACACCATGCTCGAACAGGATTACGTGAACGCTGGCGGGGAACTTGACACCATCCTCAACCGCGGTAAAAACGTGGGCAGCGAAGCCTTCCACGCCTTCATGATGCAACGCGCGAGCCAACCCAATCCTGTGGACATGCTCGGAGCGATGTGGATCATCGAAGGCCTCGGCGAACGGATGGCAACAGGGTGGGCCACGCGCATGGAAGAGCTGTGCGAGCGTGAAGGAATCACACGTTTCATGACCTACCATGGCGCGAACGACGACGATCACATGCAACGGTTCTACGCCATGCTCGACGAGGTTTGCACGGGCCCCGAGGTCGTGGGCCGCATCGAGATGACCGCGAAGGTCGTGGCTCGTCTGTACCGATTGCAACTGGAGGAGATGGACGATGAGTAGCACCGCTCGCATGGAGCGCAAGCGCCGCAAAGCCATGTCGAGGAACAACGGCCGCATGCCGGCCACCATCGTGGACGCGATGGCCAGCGACGAGGCCCTGCCGCTCGACCCTATCGCGAAGGAATATTGGACGAAGGACCTGCAAAACCCGCTTCGACGGATCGTGCTGCCGACGCTCAAAGTCCTGCTGACCATCACCCTCCACATCACCTACTACCTCAAGCGGCTCTCGCCCATTCAGTGGCGTGCTCATGGCTTCCTGCAATGGCAAATTTGCTTCTTCATGAAGTGGTTCGTCCGACCAGAAGCCAACGTCCTCATCCTTCGTCACTTCTGGGCCGAATCCAACCTGCTCAACTTCGTCATCGACAACGCCGGCCAGGAGGAAGTCGATCCCGTCTTGATCCACCCGAAAATGATTCGAGACCTGATGGTCCAGACCTTTGTTCACCACGATCAGGGCGTGCTGATGACGATGCGGGATTTGACGGACCCAGACCGTTCCCGCTGGCCCGTGCCCAAGGACGAGTTGTCTTGGGAGAACTGGAAGCCGGTGCGCATCGACTACGGCGTGGACCGAAAGAAGTGGACGCAGTTCCTCGATTTTGAAACCGCCCATGAACTCTTCAAGACCACCTTTTGCTTCTGGCTCACCGCGCCAGAATACGAGGCGGCCATCAACTCCTTCCAGTTCGATCACTCGGTGGGCCTGCTCATCGACGACATCGTCGGAGCAAGCCACTTTGCGGACATCGCCTACAACCGCTTCCCGATGATTTTGGTCGGCCCCACCGGCCTCAGTTACCGTTTCCTGATGCACGGCTTCTTTGTCGAACACACCCACGGTCACCTTGAGCGCATGCGCACCGAACTAGGTTTGGAGAACTGAGGATGGAGCCCTCAACGCTCCTTTCGATGGGGGCCCTGCTTCTCGTCTGGTACCTTTCGGTGGGTTTCGGGGTCACCGTGGCCTACCACCGTGTCTTGACCCACCGTTCGGCCACCTTGCGCAAGCCGGTGCTCTATGCGTTGGTGTTGGCCGGTCTTCCGGCGGGTCCGCCTGCAGAATGGGTGGGCAACCACCGTCGTCATCATGCGGATTCGGACGGTCCCAACGATCCGCACAGCCCGGTGCACGACGGGTTCTGGTACGCTCACTGTGGCTGGTACCTTGGGGTTCGAAACCGAGGCGTCTGCCTGTTGTACGCGCTGGGCGGACCGCTGCGATACATCGTGGACATGTTCCTTCGTCAGATGAGCCCCGGTGGCCATGATGAGCGTGCAAAGGACGTGCTTGAGGACCGCTTCCTCCGCTTCCTTTCGACCCGCTTCGGCTACATCGTCGGCTCAACCACGCAAGCGCTCCCCTTCGTGGTCGCGTACTTCCTGATGGCGTGGGAGGGCGTGGCCATCGCATGGGTCGCCGGGGTCGTGTTCTACAACGCCGGCGATTCGGTCAATTCCGTCGGCCACCTGTGGGGCAAACAGGACTTCGACGGCGCCGGAGCCGCCCGAAACAACCGTTTCGTGGCGCTTGTTTCGCTCGGGGAAGGCTGGCATTCTGGCCACCACGCCTTCCCCCGGTCCGCTCGCCACGGGTTGCTCAATGGCCAAGTGGACGCTTCCTTCCTTTTGCTGCGCCTGCTCTCTTTGGTCGGCTTGGCTGACGACCTGTACCTCCCCTCCGCCGAAGCCGTGACGAAGCGTCGGCGCGGGTGACGGTGCCCCCTGGCCGTCTCACGGGTGGGCACGCGGTTCAAATGGAGTGGTTCGGTTGTCCTGCCATGGGGCCCTTGGCGCGCATCGGCTGGTGGCGTTCCACCCGGTCCGCCCGTCGAGAGCACATGCCCCAGCGCGAGGTCCGCTCTTGGAAAGCGGAGCACGCCGTGGGCGCGGCCGCGAAGCGCGTCAAAAGCACGCGGCATGTGCATCTGGCCATCCGAATCCCCGATCCAGATCGACCGCGGGGCTCGGGTGAAGTCGACGTCATCGCCATCACCGACCGGGCCGTGATTCTGCTCGAAGTCAAGAACTGGGGCGGAGACGTCCATCTGCAAGACAACGATCTGGTGCAACAGCGCTTGCTCGACAAGGGCGAGCCGCCCAAGCCGGTCATCGAAAAACTGCGGGCCAAGGTCCGGATGCTGCAGCGCTGTTCGCTGTCCATCGATCGCGTTGAGATGCTCGAAGTCCTCCCCATCGTGGTGCTGGCCAATCCGAAGGGGAACCTCAGCGAGGAGGTGTTGGCGCACCCAGAGGTGTCGACGGTGGCGGACCTTCCTGCCAAGATCGAGGCCCTTTTGGCCACGCGGGAGCCCGCAAGCGACGAGGAAATCGCCCGTCAAGACGCCTTGCTGCGGCGGTTCGGTACGTGGGACGTGCTGACCTTTGACGGCGGCCAGCGCCACACAGGGGACTTCATTGACGCTGATTTTCCAAAAGGGTGGACTCGTGCGGACCACTCGGCCGTTGAAATCGCCGTGGATGGCGGGTTCTTCTCCACCTTGTTTCGCGGCCCTCGCCTTACCGTCACCTTCCACCGCCGGGACGGCTCGAAGGTCACGGAAGACATGACGCCTGGCCTGACCGTTCGGCACACCCAACCTTGGGACGATTCAGGCATCGACGGCGAGGGTACGTACCCCATCGAGCATGTCCGAAAGGTGCTCTTCGGCAACGAAGCAAAGTTTCGTTGGGAGGACGTGACGCCCCCATCCGATGGCGACAACACGGAGACCGTCGATCCGCTCACGGCCTTCGAAGTGGGAGGAACCTACACCGGCACGGTGGTCAACCACCAAGGTCGGAAGAAGGACGATTTCCACGGCTTGTTGGTCGCGTTGGTCGAGCGGCAAGTCACCGGCATGGTCCACATTTCGAAGATGGACGGGATGAGCATGGACCACATCGACATGTTCTACGCCGTGGGCAAGACCATCGATGTGAAGATCCTCAGCATTCGTGGGCCGAAGAAAATCGACCTCGACTTTGCCTGAACCGAGCGCCATGCTCATTGCAGGCATGTCGCATCTTTTCTCGGAAGGACGACCATGAACAAGAGCATGTTGGGTGTAATGCCCTTGCTCATGGCCTCCAGTGAGGTGTGTCCCGCTGTGCGGGTTTTGGCTCAGGCCATTGAACCAATGTCGGCTTCCGTGATGCCGTAGTGAGCCCACACCATCTCTAGATGCGGAGCCACGTCGTATGACGTTCCCTGCATTGAAGCGTCGGAAAGGTTGAGGATTTCGTTGATCTTGTCTGCTCCGTAGTGGGCGTCGAAAGATTCGTTTTCACCGCACGTGGTGGCGTCTCCGTTTCCGACGTACGTCACGTTTCCATCCGCATTGATGCATGCATTGGTGTGTTCAGCGCTGTAGGCCTCCATGGTCTTCCAGAAGGCATAGCCTTCGGCTTGGTACTTCTCGGCGCTGTCGGTGCTGTCCATCTTGGAGGTGTACTTCAGCGTCGCCTGGGAGTAGGTGATGATGATGTTCTTCATCACGGTCTCGGCGGCTGCGTCGTAGCCGGCTTCGTCGCCCGCTTGGAGGGCGGCGAGTCCGTCGACCATGGCTTGCTCGGTGGCCTTGAAGGTCGCAGCAACGCCGTCAGCGTCGGCCGTGCCGAAATCAGCGGCTCGCTTTTCCATGACCTTGGCAGGAGAGCAACCGTAGTGCTCATCCGGTCCGTGGAAGAAGGCCCAGCCTTCGTCCCAGTTGTGAGGTGCACCGGTGTCGTCGTCGATGTTGCCGGCGTCAGCCTTGGCCACAGCGGCGTTGATCTCGTGGATCGTGTAGCCGACCATGCCCATGTTGGCGGTCAGCTTAGCGATGCCTTGGTAGCGGACGGTGTCCGAGGTGCCGGCGAAATCACCGTCACCGTTCAGCGCCTGCATGATGTGGCCGCCGATGGCGCCGTCCATGCCGTAGTACGCGTCGTAGTTGTGGTTCTTGCCGGAGGCGGCAGCGAATCCAGCGAGCGTGCGGAAGGAACCGTCGTCCTTCTGAGCGTTCTTGCCGTTCATGTAGATCTGGGTGGCGGTGTCCCAGTCGCTTTCGCTGGCTGCGGTCTTGATGTCGCAGAGGTCCAGCATCAGCGAACGGTGGTTGTCCACGTCGGACGCGTAGGTGTATCCGGCGTCGGATGCGTCCAGGAATTCAGGCTTGACCTCCTCGGCGGGGGTCGTTGAGTCGTCTTCTGCAACGCAACCCGCAAGGGAAGCAAGGAGCAAGGTCAGTGTCAGGGCAAGGGCACGAATGGTCTTCGTCATGGACGGCCTGAATCGGCATTTTGGTATAATCTTTCGTCTGCCCTAAAAATGAGAAAAGTCATCTTAGTAACTTGGTTAAGGATGGACGAAAAGCAGGATATTTCGCAAGTCCTAAAAAGAGACCTCCTGTGGGCAACCCATGATTCGCGCCGCCCTTCCCGCTGTTCACGCCCTCCTGATGTGCCTCGTCATGGTTTCAGCAGGGCTTTCGGGTTGCCTTTCCAGTTCGGTGAGCTTCCCAACCTGCGAAGACCAAGACAACTGCTTGACGATCGCCTTCGAAACCAAAGAGGAGTATCAGAACACGGAGGAAAACCCCCAGGAGTTTGCCGACCGTCTTGCTGAACTTCTGGGCATGGAGGTTGAGATTTACCCCGTGACCAGCGCTGCAGGCGCCATTGAGGCCTTGCGGTTCGGACACGCTGACATCGGTTTCATGGACGGCGGGGCTGCATGGCTTAGCTGGCAAACCCACGGGCTTGAAGTCCTCGCTGCTGAACAGAAGGCAGACGGTCGCCCCTTCTACAAGGCGATTGCATGGGTCCACGTGGATTCGGACATCGCTCAGGCCGATCTTGACGATGACCCTGACACCGACCCCTTCGCCCTCATGGAAGGCAAGGTCTCGTGCCACACCTCTGCCCTGGGCAGCTCCGGAATGCTGCTTCCGATGGGTTTCATGATCAGCAACGGCTACGTCGAAGTCGTCGGTGACCCTGACACGATTGATTCCTTGACCGACACGGTCCGCAACCACTTCTCAGAGGATTCGTCCATTCCCTCCAGCGGCACGCGCTATCACAAGTACATCGGTTCCCTCCGATGCTTGGCTGAACACAGCACCGGCGATGCCACCGACTACATCTCCTTCGCCAAGGACCCCACCGTTCCCGATTATTGCGGTGAGACGCCCGAGGACTGGTGCTTCGAAGGCGACTTCAACAGCACCGCGGATTTCCACGGCGTGAACTACAGCGCCAACGGCGGTGACGGACTCGGACGAGCCCCCAGCCATCCTGTGATGTTCAACCCAGCCTACATGGACGCGGCACAGGTGACCGCACTGCAGGAAGCCCTCCGCACGATGAGCCTCGGGCCAAACGACGGCGGCAGCCAAGCGGACCTTGACGTCCTCGATGCCGTCTTCAGCACGCCAGGGTTCACCATCATTGACACCGAGTCCCACCTCGGGACCTACGGTGACTCCATCGAGAACGTGCCTGGGATTGAAGCCTACTTCAATGAGAAAATCGCCAACTGAGCGGACGCACCGAGCGAGGGAGAGTCATGCGCCCAATCGTGTTGGGCTTGATGCTGGTCTTGCCCGTGCTGAGCGGGTGCCTCGGCCCTGCGGAGGAGGAATCTCCTCCAGCGTTTGAGTGGCCAGAGCCCGAGCCAATCAGCGGTTGTGAACTCACGTCAGGACACAACCTCAGCTGCGATCTGCGGCTGGAGACGTCGGCTGCGGTGATTGACATCGCTCCTCTTGGAGCCGACGTCATCGTCAGCATGCTGGACGGGACCATCGCTCGTTGGGCTGAGAACGAGGCACAAATCTCGGTCAACCTGACCTCATTGGTAAGCACCTGCCACAACGAACAGGGCCTGCTTGCCTTCGAAGCCATGAACGCCAACGAAAGCACCAATCAAGCCCTGATCGTCTACGTCGAGGCAGGCCCTTGCGACCCTTCGCACGTGTCGGATGTGGTGGTGGCCGTCCTCGACCTTGAGCAAGGCCTGGACGCCGTTCCAGAGGTTGTGCTGCGGCTTCCACAGGTCAAACGCAACCACAACGGAGCTGACCTGATCAGGTTGGCGGACGGCAGTTTCCTGTTGTCCGTGGGCGATGGTGGAGGTTCCAACGACCCCTACGGGCACGGGCAAAACACCTCCTCGCTGCTTGGTGGCATCCTCCACTTTTCCATCGACAACGGTTCAGCCGTATCCGCAAGCAACGTTTCCGGCGACCACGACGACCACGATGGGTTCCTGCTTCACCATGGTCTTCGCAATCCGTTCCGCATGGCCCTAGATCCAACCGGAGGATTGTGGATCGCCGACGTTGGCCAATGGTGTTGGGAGGAAGTGAACCACATCCCGTCGTGGGATGATCCGACCAATTTTGGATGGAACGAACGCGAAGGGCACATGCCGTTTTCGGCCGACGCACCCTGCGACACACCGCTCACTGAACCAGGGGAGGGTCTGGTCGACCCGGTCTTGACCTACGGCCATGAGGACGGCCGCTGTTCCATTCTCGGTGGTCCATGGCTTGAGCCGTCCGTGCTGGCTCCCACCGGCGGGTTCCTTTACGGCGACTTTTGCTCAGGCGAGGTTTGGGTGGCCCATCCCGGTGATTCGGGCATCGAATCCACCCTTATCGCCACAACGAACCTGTTCATCGTGGGCTTGGCGGTGGCGGAAGACGGCGCCATTCTGCTGTCCAGTTGGACGGGTGGCGTCTACGCAGTGAGCGCCATCTGATGCCTTCGTTCCTGCCGCATCACCAGCAGGACCACTGCCGCGCCGACCATCACCTGCAACGCGGCAAAGAGGGCGTTGTAGGACAGTGCAAACACCAACCGTGGATAGGACGGTGCAAAGGCCAACGTGGCCAAGCAGCCGACCATGAGCAGCCCCTGCAAGGTGAGGTAAGGGTGCAGCAAAGACCGTGCTCGGCTCCTTGGGATTTCCGTAGACGTAGGGGGCCGTGTGGGCCAACAGGGGCACCGTCATCAGGGCGATGAGCAGGGCCGCGAGGCCGCGTTCGCTCACCCTCCTACCTCATACCTCAGCGTCCGTCGACGTGGCGTCAGCCGCCGCGGCACGGTCGGGGCTCATGAGGACGGAAATCCAACTGGCTTTGGGGACGTCATCGGATTCCGAGAGGAAGGAACGAAGCCGTCGTGAGACGGCTTCAATGGCGACCACGACCACGAAAATGACCAGAATGAGCGCCATCACGGCGTCATAGAGAAGGAATCCGAGGTAATACGACAGGTAGTACCCAATGCCACCTGCCCCCACCAATCCAAGCACGCTGCCATGCCGGACGTTGTATTCGAACATGAACAACAGTTGACTGATCAACCCGTTCGCAGATTCGGGAATGACCACGAAAAGGAAGGTCTCCGTCCGGTTCATCCCCATGGCTCGGGCCGCTTCGATGGGTCCGTTGGCCAGCCCTTCAAAGGACTCAAACTGGAGTTTGCCGAGGTAGCCCACGGTGTAGAAGGCCATGGCGAGAACGCCAGCGAGCGGCCCCAGGCCGACGATGGCCACGAAGAGGATGGCCCAAATGATGCTGGGAAGGCTGCGCATGCCGGCCAAAAGGAGGCGGGCAGGCCCTCCGACCCATGAAGGCGCGAGGTTGCTCGCTGCCAGAGGCGCCAACACGATGGCTCCAAGGAAACCGATCACGGTTCCTACGAAGGCCATTTTGAGGGTCTCAAGCATCCCAAGGTAGGCTTTGGAACACATGAAACCAAAGGCAGCTTCACAGACCGGGTAATTGCGTGCCTTCAGAACCGTCCAATCCGGTGGCCAGAGGCTTTCTGTGACCAGACGACGAAGGTTGTCCCATCCTCCCTCAAAGCGCGACCATTGTCCCACGGCCAAATCGTTCAGGACCACCACCGTCAGCAGCAGCAGGCCGAACGTCAGCAGCCCAATGTTGAGGGTGCCCCGGTTCATTCGCTCTCACCGCCCTGAACAGGGTGCAGTCGACCGTCGCGAACCCGAAGCACCCGCGTGCAATACCTGAACGCGCGCTCGACGTTGTGCTCGACCACCACCAAGGCAGAGCCGTCTTCCTTCACAAGCCGGTGGATGGCGCCAAACACCATCTCGACGTTTTCTGCATCGAGTTCACTGAGAAATTCATCGGCGAGGATGATGCGAGGCCGCTGGGCAAGGGTGCGTGCGGTGGCGGTACGGCGTTGTTGACCACCTGAGAGCCGCCGGACCGGTTCACGGGTTTTCTCGGTCAACCCCATCGCTTTGATCGCTTCGTGGGTGACCGTTGCTTTCCACTGACGAACCGACGAAGTGCCCTCCGGCGGCTTGCGTGCGGTGGCCCGTGCTCCCAAGGCGACGTTGTGTTCAACGGAAGCGTGACGAACGAGGCCAAGCCGCTGAGGGATGTAGCCCAATTCTCCGTTCTTCACAAGGGAGTGCTCGAGGTTGCCTTGGAACGGGGGGATCAAGCCGGCCAAGGTCCTCAAAATCGTGGTTTTTCCGATTCCTGAAGCCCCGATGATTCCGATGATGTCGCCCGGAAAGACGTCCAAGTCAATGTCCGATACCAACGCATGGTCGTATCCAACGGACAGCCCGCGGGTGGACAGCATCGCTTCGTCGTCCACGCTTTGTCGGATTTCGCCTTCCCTAAAACCCCTTCCTCGGGAGCCTAAGAGGCGTTTGGCCGTCACCGCCGCTGACGGGCGGCTTCCACACAAGCGCAGGCCACCGCCACCTGGAGGTTGTAGGACGGAACGAAGCCATGCATCGGCAAACGCACCACGGCATCCGCCGCTTCGAGGGCCGTGGCGCTGACGCCTTCGGCTTCGGCCCCAACGATCACGATCACATCGCCGGTCAAATCCACCTCTGGCAGGTCGTGGCTACCAACGTCTTCAACCGCCACGATGCGGAATCCCGCTGTTTTGGCTGATGCGATGATCCCCTCGATGCGGCCTTCCACGACGGGGATGAAACGCGTCGCTTGCATGCTGCTGTGACGGAGGTCCTTCCATGCACGGCCGGGAATCGGTTGGTCGGTGGCCAGCACCACGCCCGCTGCACCTGCGACTTCCGCGGTGCGCACTGAGAACCCCATGTTACCCGCATAGGCGACACCATCGAGGCACAGCAGGAGGCCACCACGCGTCACGAGTTCCTCTACGTTTGCAACCTCTGGGTCCCGGCCCACCAAGGTCAACACGCGCGGTGAGGATTCGCCACCGGGTTGCGCCATCCTCCACATGTCGCGCTCGGTGATCTCGTGAATCGGGACGCCTGCGGCCCGGGCTTGCTCGCACAAGCCTGCAATGTGCTGGTCGTGGTCCTTCAGAACCAGGATGGCTCTGGCTTGTCCAGAAGCAAGCGCCTCTTCTGCGGCCACAACACCCTGGCGCTGCATGATGGGGCAGCCGACGAAGCGGTCATGAGCCTGATGCTAGGTTGAGCCGCCATGGACGCAGATCGTTTGGCGCATGCGAAAGCCCACCCTGCGCGGTTTTTGGCCCGTGTCGAAGCCTGCCGAGGCCGGATTCAGGAGTGCGACGGCGATGGCCTCGCCGCGATGCTTCGGGATGCAACGGAGCTCATCATCATCGACGTGCGCGAACAGCACGAATTTGAGGCAGGCCACCTCGAAGGAGCCGTGCACCTCTCCAAGGGCGTCCTTGAACGGGACATTGAGGCCTTGGTGACGAAGGTTGACGCACGCCTCGTCCTGTACTGCGGTGGCGGGTTTCGCAGCGCCATCGCCGGCGCCTCGTTGATCGACATGGGGTACACCGACGTGTGGTCGGTGTGGGGCGGATGGCGTGCCATCAAAGCGGCTGGATTGGCCGAATAGGCTCAGGGGTCGCGGAGGTCGGCCAGCGCCACCTCGATGGTCGGAATGGGCACGTCGATGTGGTGGCGGCTGGTCTTTGGCGGCGTCCGCTCACCTCGCAACGCCAAATCGATGATCTCCTGCTTGGTGATGTGTTCACGGCCGCACCCGGGCCAGGTGTCCACCGCAATCCGCGTTTCGTCGAGGTAATCAAACAGCAAGGCAGGCATGCGGTGCAGACCCAGCACTTGGCCGACGGTGAACCGGTGATGCCCGTCGAGGATGGTGCCCGTGCTGCGGTCCACCAACAAGGGCAGGTCCACATGCCCCTCCTTCTCGAATTGCGACCGAAGCTCGTCCACCCGGTGGGACTGTACTTCTTCGTGAGGCTTGAGCCAAGCCATGTCCACCAAAACGACCTCCATGGCCCGTCCGGTGTGAGGTTGTCCTCATCAATTTGCCCGCTTGCAGACCTCCATCCAGCAGACTCGGAAGGGTTCCTTTTTCCGTCGGAGCCCCCTCCTTTGGACGTCGATTCATGCGCTGACGGAGGCGCTCAACATCCGGCGGAACGCCCACGTTGAGGCTCAAACCCCCGGGGGAGGGCTGATAAAGGGGTGGAAGGTCGGCAACTCGCTGAGGTGTCCATATGACCAAGGGACTCTACCACCACGTCCGCGCGACCTGGCAGCAGCCGAAGGATGCTCTGCCCCACATGTACCGGCAGACCCGCATGGCCCAATGGCGCCGTGCTCCCGTCTTCGATCGTGTCGAGAAGCCCACGCGCATCGACGCCGCACGCCGCCTCGGCTACAAGGCCAAGCAAGGCGTCGTCGTCGTCCGCACCCGCGTTCGCCGCGGTGGTCTGCGCAAGGGCAAGGTGCACATGAAGCGCAAGCCCTCCAAGGCCGGTGTCCGAAAGATCACCATGGGCAAGAACATCCAGCGCATCGCCGAAGAGCGCTGCGCTCGTCACTACCCCAACTTGGAAGTCCTCAACTCCTACTGGGTTGGCCAAGATGGCAAGCACAAGTACTACGAGGTCATTCTCATCGATACGCACCACCCTGCGATCATCGCTGACAAGCAACTCGGCGTGTTCTCTCAGGCGAACGGCCACAACAGCCACCGCGGCCGTGCAGCCCGTGGCCTCACCTCCGCCGGTAAGCGCGGACGTGGTCTCGTCCGCAGCAAGGGCAAGGGCGCTGAGAAGCTCCGACCCTCGCTCAAGGCGAACCTCAACCGCGGCAAGTGAACGTCGTCTTCTCGACGTTGGGTTCAAGGTTGGACCCCCCTGTTCATCGACGAGGGAGGGTCATGGACGTCACCGCCGTGCGTGGGAAGGAAGTCTACCTTCCCGACGGTCGCCGTTTGGGGCGCGTGCATGACGCCGTCATCGATTTGGAAGGGATGGCGTGCTCCCATCTCTTCGTCACAGAAACGCCGACCGACTTGGTTGAGCAGAGCATCGACGTCGCGGTCCCGTGGCGATGGATCCGCGGCGTCGGGGACGTTGTCGTCTTGCGGTGGTTCCCGGAAACGCCCATCCCCCTTCCTTGAGGTGCTTCGATGTTGGACCTCCACGTGCTTGGTACGGCTTCGGCTCGTCCGACCACCAAGCGTGCCGTCAGCGGGTCGGTGCTCGCTTGCCCCGAAGGCTTGGTCATTCTCGATCCCGGGGAAGGCTTCCAGGATCGGTTCACGGCGGCACGTCGTCACCTCAAGACTGAGCCGGGCACGCCAAGGCTTCGCAGCCGCCGCGTTGCCGCGGTTCTGCTGACTCATGGCCATCTCGACCATACATGGGGGCTGCTTCCGTGGTTGCAAACCTCGGGTTTGGACGGTCGTGAGGAACCGCTGATCGTCGCAGGGCCGGTCAGCGGTACGACCTTCGAACATGCGCTGCAGCATGGTTTCGAAGGCACGCCGCCCGGGGATTTGCCCGCATCAGACCTGTGGCGCCAGATGCGAGTCTGGCGTGAACTTGGAGCCACTGAGGACCTGTTGGGGTACCCCATCATCTGGCGTCTTGGCGATGTGGCCACGGGCCGCTGGATCACCATCACGGGCGAAGGCCTGACCGAATCCTCGGCGGCTTGGACGCCCGACGGCTGGTCCGATCACGTGCTCACACCGCTTGTGTCCCTTCACTCCGTTCCATCGTGCGGATGGCGAATCGATGGGCCCTCGGCCAGCCTTGTCGTGTCGGGAGACACGGCGTCTCCAGGCCTGACCGGGGACTCGCCCGGGCCCGACGTGCTGGTTCACGAGGCCACCTACCTCGAGGAGCACGCGGATCGCGCTGCCAACCACCTCCACAGCACGGCTGCAGGCGCTGCGCGCACGGCCCAACACCTCGGCGCTCGTGGTCTTGCGTTGACGCATTTCAGCGCCAGACTGAGCGAGGCTGGACCTTCCTTAGCAGAAGCAAAAGCGGTGCTTGAGGGCACGTTGCCATGCGTGGCGTTGGCGGACGGAGACCGCTTGACCGTGCATTCGGATGGCACGGTGCACCACCTCGTGCGAGAGGACACTGGATGGCGGGCCTGTCTGCTCGTGGAAGGCAGACGTTGAAAGCCGCAGCAGCGACGTCAGTCACATGCGTCGTGTCCTAGGGGCCCTGCTGGTGCTGCTGATGCTCTGCGCCTCCATGCCTCATGCCAGCGCGGCTGAAGGCCGCGCCGTCCCCTCTTGCGCCTCTGCAGAACTGTCCGCCGTCACGGGCGCCGTGGCGGTCGATGGAGGGTCATGCCTCGACATCAATCTCGGTGAGCATGCACCGGGCACCGTCCTCGCGTTCGATGTGCTCGTGGTCGACGACGCCGTGGATCTGCTGGTGTTTGACGATGCAGGAAAGGCGCCGTACGAACTTGGCCAAAGTTACCGCAACGCCGTGACCACGCCCGTGTCAACAGAGTCGGCCATTGGAGCGCAGGTCTTCCATTGGAAGGTCCCCGCGTCCATCAACGCAAAGACGTGGTCGCTGGTCGTTGACAACCTTGCCCACGACGGCGACCAAGGACAGGGAGATCAAGGGGGCGCTCGCGCCCAAATCAGCGTGCAGGTCTCGGTGCTGAACGATGGAGCGCTCACGGTGGTCCACGACCTCTTTGCTGCCCTTGAGAACACCAGCATGTGGCTCACGCAGGACGAAGGCCTGTCCCTCGATGCGGGGACCTCCGTCCAGATCGAAGCATGGGGGCTTGACGGCGCAGGCGACCTTGCCTTCCTCACCGACGCGCAACGTTCGGCTTGGGAAGGAGGTGCTCAGCATGCTCCTGCTGCGGGCACGGCCCTGCTTGACGTTGCCAGCACGTCCTCGCTGACCTGGACCGTCCCCACTTCCTTGGCCGGAGTGCCCATGCACCTGTTGTTGGACGCCGGCGATGCCATCTCTGGCGGAGCAGCTCCGGCCGACCTTCGAATCACGGTGCGTTTGACCCTGGACCCACCGATGGCTCCGGTGATCGAAGACGATGAAAACGCCTCCACGACCCTTGGACAAACCATCGTTCTGGACGCTTCTTCGACCCCAGACCGGTTGAACCGGTTGGTGGACTGGTTGTGGGACGTGGATGCGGAAGCCGACGATGACAACGACGGTGACGCCACCAACGACGGCACGTGGGGTTCAGCGAACACCATCCAGGCCAGTTGGGACCGGCCTGGGACCTTCACCGTCACGCTTCACGTGCGGGACGTGGACGGACGAACGGCCATGGTTCAACACGACGTCACGGTCACGGACGTGACGCCACCCAATGCTGCGGTGTCTTCCCTCGGCGATGAGCAACCTGTTGACGACGGGTACCGCCTCGACCCAGACGCCGTTCTTCGGCTGTCCTGCGCAGCCTCGACCGATGACCATCTGGTGGACGTGTGCGCTTGGTCAATCGACGGGTCTCCAGCGGGTCAGAACGCCACGGTGGTGGCGTCTTGGGCCGAGTCTGGTGAGCACATGGTGCGTCTGACGGTCACCGACC
Organism: Candidatus Poseidoniales archaeon; assembly: GCA_003602635.1. Classification (GTDB taxonomy): domain Archaea; phylum Thermoplasmatota; class Poseidoniia; order Poseidoniales; family Poseidoniaceae; genus MGIIa-L3. Next base: position 18,426 of record QQSJ01000002.1, on the reverse strand, counting down.
CAAGCGGCAACACGGACGTGCTTGAGCGCCGTGTGGTGGTTGTGGACCGTACCCTGCCCAGCTTTGCCTCGACCTCTGTGGCCGCTTTGCCCACCTCTGTGGACGCAGGGGCTTCCAACGTGGTGCGCGTTGAAGCGGCCGATCCCGTCGATGCAGCAGCAACCCTCAGCATCCATTGGGACCTAAATCCGCTTTCGGATTCGGACGGGAACGGCGTTCCGGACGACGATGCGGACCTCCTTGGTGAAGAAGTTCAGGTCACCTTTGACACCGCTGGGGAACGCGTGGTGGTCATCACGGTGTTCGATCCTGCCGGAAACAGCGACCGTGCAGTATGGACCTTCGAGGTCGAAGCCGCTCCGCCTTCTTCCTCATCCGGAGGAGCGGTTCTGGCCGGCGTTGTCATCGTCGCTGTTGTGGCTGGGGCCATCGTGCTGCTGCGCAGGCGCGGCAGCATGCCCTCGTCCCAGCAGCGCTCTGATGTGGTTGAACCGATGACGGAACAAGAACAGGCCGAGCGCGCGAAAGCCGCAGAAATGGCGTCCATCTACGGAAGCGCTGAGCCCAATGCCGCGGCCACCCAGCCGGCGCCGACTGTGGCCTATGCACCGATGACGCCTGCTGCCCCGCTGGACCCCATGGCTCAATCGCTGCTCGGCGAGGACGCAACCTCCACTCCGAACGAAGGCCTGGCGGGATTGGAAGCCCTGGTGGGCGACGATTTCTCAGAACCGGAGCCTGTTTCGCCATCCCAAGAGGTTGCACCAGCGGTCGAAACAGAACCCACGACCGAAGCGGTGGAAGCGCCTGCCGGCACCACCGCATCGGTCGGTGGACGACTGGAGTTGCCTGCAGCGCTTTCTGACATGCTTGACCAGGGTTCTGATGGGCCGCAGTAATCGGGCTTGACGATGCATGACAGGGAAGGGTTCACAACGGGCGAAGCCGGCCTGAAGCCATGCAGCAGGACGCCGCGAGGCTGCTCCATCCCGGAGTCAGGCCGAGCCAAGTGCAACGGCGGGCTCCCGCCGTGGTGCTTCTTCTGCTGTTTCTTGTCCCGATCGCCCAACCGGTGACAACCGCAGAGATCGCTTCGGATGATTTCGGCATTCTTGACGCGTTGGACGAACTTTTGAAAGACCGCTCACTCAGCAGCTCAGACCTCATCGCTGAAAGCATCGCATCGACCACCCTCTCATCGGTGGATGCTGCAGCACGGGACGTTGGTGAAGGCGACGCCATCGTCGAAGCAGAGCGCTTCCTCGACGGCTTAGAAGTTCGGGATTCGTCCCCCTTTGAGCCCGACCATCCACGTGCATACGAGTTCCTTCTTGATGCTGAAAATCACAGCGGAGCGGGCTTGCCTGACAACTTGTTCCAGACCTTGTTTTCCGTCGAAAATTGGGAGCTGACCGATCCTCTCGCCATCGGCATCAACACCTACGCCATCTACCTGAATTTCAGCAGCAAGAACGACGGCCCCTCCTACGAAAGTTGGACCTCAGGCACGTTCACCGGTGACATCCAAGTCGGGGGCGACCTCAACCTGTTTGACAACTACATCGACATCGACGGCGACGGTGCTGAAGACGTCATTGTGGAACTCACCGTGCAGGGGTTGCTCCAACGTGGCCAAGGGTGGGACATCACCACCAGCGGGGGCGTCGGTCCGCTGCCCGGCTTGATTCCAGAGACCCTTTGGATACGGCCGATTTTCCAATGGCGCGTGCATCAAATCGATGCAAACGATCCTCTGTGGGACGACATGGCCTTCCTTGAGGTCAGCCTTCTGAAAGGGTTCGCGTTTGATTTCACGGTCCAAGACTCGGAGTCCTATTCCATCGTCATCGACACGCGTTTTACGCAACCTCCTCACGAGTTTAGGGTGGGCGTTGGTTTGGACCGCATCACGTTCGAAATCGCGGACACCGTGACCGACGTGACTCAACTGTTGCTTGACCTGCTTGGTGGCGGCGTGGGAGCGGACACCCTTTCCTTGACGTCCATCTCAGCACCCTACGCCATCACCATCCAAAATCCGGATGCACCTGGAGGCAGCCTACAGACCGAGTGTGCCGACGAGGATTGGTTCGATCCAGAAAATCAGCCTCGCGTGGACAGCCATGCCGACCGGTGCGCCTTCGGCGTGGGCATCGGCTTCGTTCACTTCGACGTCCCGCCCAACGACGGCACCGTTCCTGATGTGTTGGAGTTGGCGTACATCGATACGGGATTCCATCCCGCAGATACAGGGCGGAGGCTGCCTTCAGAAATTGATCTGACCCTTCGGAACGACAACTTTGGAGACAACAGTTTCGACACCGTCGAGGTCTTCAGCGACCGCGATTCCGACGTGTACGTACATTACTTCGAGGACCGCTCGAAGATGCCCGAAGGCGAAGCCGACTTTGGCAACATTTCCGATGCACGAATTTGGATTCGAGGCTTGCCGTCCGGCACCCTTCCTCAAGAGGAAATCAACGCGTTGTTCACCATGATTGGCGAAGCACCAGGCAGCATCAACCTGCCTGGCGACATGCCGAACCGTTTGTCGCTGTTCATCGGCATCAAGAATTTCTCAGGCGACGCCACGACCAACGTCAACGACCCGACCTTGCCCATCAACCCCGCAACGCCACCAAACACGCTCATCGTCGTGGCCGCGGTGGCCTCCATTCCGATGTTGGAATTTGGGTCCAGTTTCCAGCGTGGTGGTTTCGCACCTGACCGCTCGTCGATGACACTCGTGGTCGAGGACTTGCCCCCAGTCATCGTGGTTTCAGGCAGTTTCGAACTTGGCACCAGCGGCGTGGATCGCATACGGCCTGACAACACCGACCTCAACGCCATCTCACAGATTCTGGACAACGCTTTGCTCGGCTTGGTTGAAATCATCCTTGACCTGGGCACCATCGTCAACAGCATCCCCGGCGCGGTGGTCGGCACCGCAGGCAGCGCCGGAGGTACCGTCGAAGTGTCCTGCTACACGCAAGTCAAGGCCGCATGGGCGACCGGTGAGGCGCGGGTTCCTGCAGAGGTGGGCACGCTCGGTTTCGCGTTGTCGTCCAGCGATCAGCCTTGGATTCCTGACGAGGATCACCTCTTGCTCTCGAGCGATGCCGCCATCGCCGTGGTGCAGGGCCGCTCCGGGCCGGTTGACCCGCTGGTTCCTGTTGCGATGAGCGCTCGTGTCAGCGGCATTTCCGGGGTGACGCAGTCCTTCGATCCCCTGACGAGCGAACGCGTGCTTGCGTTGGTAGGTTCCAGCACTGAGCCGTTGATCGTTGGGCACGTTTCCCACGACGGGCCGAACATGAGCGTCGCCCAAAAACAGGCGGCGATGATCTCCAACCGGCCCGACGAACTGCGTTTGGTTCAACAGCCTGAGCGGCTGATTTACGAAGCAAGCTCTCCGATTGGTACCATCACGTACGGAGGTCAAGACGGTGACCAGCGCAACGCGTTGCGTCTTGTTGGCCTCCCTGCTGAGTTCGAATTGGTCTTGGGTTCAGAGGTCGGTTACGTGGCCAGCACGCCACTTCAAGCGGTCGAAATCCAATCCAGCAACGGAACGGTACCCCTGACCATGGACGGAGATCACGTTCGTTTCTCCGTCGACGGTGACGAAACAAGCCTCTCCGTACGCATTTCTGACGTGCTCCGCATGCGGCGCCTCTCGCCTCTGGAAGAAGGTGCGCTTGGCCCCGAAGGCAACAGCCGTGTTGAACTGCAGCGTACGTCTTCTGAACCGCTGCGCCTTCTCTTCGAAGATGGCACGACCTACGACGACCCGTTGCTTGGCTTGAACGGACGTGCCGTCATTGAACCCCTGCCAGCGGAGATCGTCATGGCCGTTCCCGGAGGGGCCGATTCTGAAGGGCTCGAGCTGCCAGATTTCGGTGACCAAGAGGGCGTCGAAGGGCTGTCCTTCTTCCTCGGTGACTTGGTTGCCTTTGGGCGCGTGGCGAACGATTTCGTCCATGCGCTGACCAAAGACCTCGGTGGGTCCATCAGCGAGGAAAGCGACCTGGCCATCGGCATGGATTTGGAGACGGGCGAAGCGTTCAACCTCACCGTGGATTTGCGAAAAGGAACGACGCCACCCGCACCAGAATGGGTGCATGGTTTGTCCATGGAGGCCGATGAGCGGGTGGACGTGGACCTCAACCTGAGCACGCTGGACCGCCTCACCCTTTCGGGCAGGATCACCCTAGAGACCATCTGGGAGGACGCTCGTCTCAACGAAGACGAATTTGAACAAGGCGCTCTTGTCCTTGAATCGGCCGGTGTGGTTGGCGCTCGAGACGTGATGCAGGTGCTCGCCGACGGGCGGTTGAGCGAGGATGAAAAGGAATCCTACGACCTCGAAAATTGGAGCGAACAAGGCATCGATTTGACCGAGCGGCGCGCTTGGCACATTCGAACATGGTTGCCTTCGCTCCCCGCAGGGTCCATCGATTTGGACTACGACTTCCGCTTGATTGACGGCGTTCCCACCTACCAATTCGATCTCGCGTTTACCCAATGGCAACCGGACTACGAGGACATGACCATCCTTGTGAAGGGGATTTCAGGCCAAGACGTGGACCTCCGTTTGACCGGGTTCGATACGCAAAATCCGCACGACGTCGTGATGGACGCCGTGTTCTTCCAAGAGCGTAACCTGACCGTTCCACGGTTGACCCTCGACATGCGCTACGACGTGGGCGTGCGCCTTGCCTCGGCCCATGCCGTCTTCATCGACCACACGACCCTGACCCGCTCAGAAGCGTTGATCCTTGACGTGCCGCGAAGCACCGACGTTTCGGCCACCATCGGCGACGTGTTGCGTCTTGACGTGACCGTGCCGGAGGAGTTCCAAGTGGACGGGCGCTCTGCAGAGGCATTGATGATCCAACAACATCGCTTCGTCGACGGTCGGTGGTGGCCTGCGACGGTGTTCATGCGTGATTTGCCTGGCGAGCTGCACCTTGCAGCCGAACCCTCAGAGGTGTACGACATCCGTGAGGAGACCTCCTTCCAAGGCCTGTTTACCATGGACTACTCTTCCACGGGGGAGGACATGGATCTCTTCGTGCAGGCCTACGGAAGGGCGATCGACAGCAAAGGCGACGTGACGATGATCGCCGAGGACCTCCCGTCTCGGTTCCAGCTCAAAACCACGGATCGGTTTGGCGTTGAAATCGCCTCCAGCGGTTCGGGCGTGCGTCAACTCTACCTGCGCGCCTCAGACGTTCCTTCCAGCCCCGGCCTCACGCTTTCGTCGATGGAAGTCGTCGGCGAGAACCTCAAAGGAGCCACCATCCACATGCACCGGGTTGGCGGCGTGTACCCCATCATCATCCTCGACGGAATCACCACAGGGCGTGTCATCGCCACGGCCAACGCCGAGCTGACCCCAGCAGACCGAGAACCGCGTTTGGAAGGCGTTCCGTTCATGTCGGACCTGAGCATCGACGGCCGGGGCGTGCTGCTGGACACCCAATTCACCGGCATCCTGCCGACCGCGTCCACCGTCGGCGTCAACGGGATGGCGAGCGACTTGTCCCTGATTGGGTCCCTGACCGGTGGTGCGGTGGAAACGCGGCACATCTTGGTGGTGGAGCCGATCAGTTCGGCCGTGGCCAGCGGACTGGCGTGGGTGGTGTGACGATGCGTGATGACGCCCCGTTCAACCCGGAACCTTCCAAGGAGGGCATTCTGCAACGCCTCCGTGACCGTGTGGACGGCGATGGATCCACGGACGAAGAGGACGTGCTCCGCGCCGCTCAGGACGCGGCGGATCGGCTCAAGCAGTTGCGCCGAGAAGTGGAGCCCGGCAAAGTCGCCCTCGCTGGCCTTTCCCTCATTGTGCTTCTTGGGTTGTTGATGAGCGGGTGGTACTGGATGCTGCCCAGGGATGGGCTGACCTTGGACACGGTCTACATGCAAAACGGCGGTCACATCATGATGTCAGAAATCCACAACACCGGGAGCAGGGCCGTCACAGACCTCGAAGTGGTGGTCTCCTTTGAGGATGAGATGGGCGAGGAACTTGGCCGCATGTCGGTGTTCCTCGACGTCCTTTCAGCCCACAGTTCGGTGGCCGGAGATGACCTTGAAATGAAGATCGTCGGGCACACCGTTTGGGCGAATTACACGGTTCAAACCTCCGTTTCGTGGACCGATTATGCCGGACAAAGTCATCAAGAAACGTGGCGCCACGATGTGGGGACGTGGGCCTCAGAGGAGTTTGCTGACCGCACGGACCGGCGCGCGTGGCCCTTCTGATGCGGGAACGTGCAGGATACCCCAAGCGATATAGCGGTCTCGCGAGGCCTTTGCACCATGACCAACGGCCGTGCCCTTAGGCCGCTGGCGTTGGTGCTCCTGCTTCTCCTTTCCACGTGGTCTGGATGGCTTGCGCCAGGCGAGGAGGCTTCGGTCGTCGACGCCGAGCGCTGGGCACCGACGTTTTTCGAACTCCAACCGGACACCTACCACACCTTGGCGGGCACGTACGCGCTGGATTCCTCGCTTGACGACCGGTCGCCGTTCGCCGACAGCCGGCTTGGGCGCTTCAGCGACGAGGGGTTGCTGCTCGACCGACCGCTGTCCGAAACGATGCTGACGCCTCGTGCGGATCTCCGGCTGGTCATCGTGGACCTTGAGGTGCCATTGACCTCGGCACGGAAGGACCTCGCTGGCGTTCAGGGGGTGACCGTTCGGGAGTTTGTCGCGCCGTCTGGGCTCATTCTGCAGGCACCGCCCGCGGCGTTCGAAGGCCTCGAAGGCATGGCCGCCGTTCGAAGCGTTCACCACGTTCCAGTGGGCATGTTCCTCGACGATGCGCTGCTCGATGTCCTTTTGCTGACGGGTGGAGAACGTGCGCTTCAGGGGACGGAGGTTCGACTGGAAGGCTGGCGTGACCTCGACGGGCCCATCTCGACGGTTGATCTCCAGTACGGTCAGCATGTGATTCAGCAAGACCTCCATGACGTGGCTTCCACGGTCCTCGATGGCCATGAAGCCGTTGATGACGGCCGTTGGAGAGGCGATCTTGCGACGGAAGACGTGCTGGGGCTGCTGCTCCAACCCTCCGTGATGTGGGTCGGTCCAGAACCGACCTTCGCCATTGCAAACGACAACGCTCGTCAACACATGGAAGTCAGCAACGTCGCCAACGGGTTCACGACCTCCCTGAACGGTTCAGGCGTCATCGTCGCCGTGGCCGATTCCGGACTTGACGCCGACCACGGTGATTTCGGAACCCGCGTGCTCTCAAACGCCGACGTGGTGGGCGACGGCTCGACCGCCGACATGCATTCAGGACACGGGACTCACGTTGCGTGCACGGTCCTTGGCGACGGAAGCCGAGGCGGCTATGCGGGGGTTGCTCCGCAGGCTGAACTGATTTTCCAAGCCATGGAGAACGACAACAACGGCCAATTCCTCTCGCCGAGCCTGAATTACATCCTCAACCAAGCCTACTCCCAAGGGGCGCGTATCCACACGAACTCTTGGGGCTCTTCACAGGCCAGCGACCAAGGGAAGTACACGTCGTCCGCTGAGGACATCGACGATCGGACGGCCGCCTACGACCGCACCCACGCGAACCAAGAAGGCCTGCTCGTCCTCTTCGCAGCCGGCAACGACGGGCCGGGAACGGGCACGGTTGGCGCACCGTCCACCGCCAAGAACACCCTGACGGTCGGCAACCACCAGAACCGGTACAGCGGGGCGCCGGACACCATGATGTCGGGTTCCTCCCGGGGACCGACCGACGATGGACGCATCAAGCCCGATGTGGTAGCACCTGGTGGCTATGTTCGCTCATGCAGGGCTCAGGAAGCGGGCGACACCGGGAGTGCGACATGGTCCAACCAGTACTACCTCGAATACACAGGAACCTCGATGGCCACGCCCAACGCTGCAGGTGCGGCGGCCCTGATTCGGGAATACCTCGTGGAAATCGCCCTTCGCCCAGAACCACAAGGCGCGCTGATCAAGGCGCTGCTGATCCTTGGTGCGGAGGACATGGGCACGAGAAACATCCCCAACGACGACGAGGGCTGGGGTCGCGTGAACTTGCGCGACACGCTGGCACCGTCCGCGGGGCGCGGCATCTGGGTCGACGACCGCTCACTCCTCTCTTCAACGGGGCAAAGCAAGTCCTACGTGTTCAACGTCAGCGCCTCAAGCAGCCCGTTCAAGGTCGTCGTTGCATGGTCGGATGAGCGCGGTTCTCGTTTCTCCAGCACCCAACTGGTCAACGACCTCGACCTTGAGGTCACTTCGCCCGACGGCATCACCTACCTCGGGAACGTGTTCAGCAACGGCCGAAGCATCCAAGCCGGTTCACGTGACACCCTCAACAACGTCGAGGTCGTGCTCATCGATTCGGCTCAACAAGGCATCTGGGAAGTCAAAGTCAAGGATGCAAATCACGCGGGAAGCCGCTCTCAACCCTACTCCATCGCCGTCTCCGGACAAGGCGTCAATGACCTTCGTCCGGACCCGCTCATGGTCCCCAGCAGCTTCGCCATGGACGTCAGCATTCCACAGGTTGGCGACCCCGTCGCCATCACCACCGAGGTCATGAACATGGGGAACGTCAAGGCCGAGGCCGTTGACGTCGCCTTGTTGGTGGACGGTACAGAATTGGACCGGACGACGCTTGACCTGTTCCCAGGTTCCATCCGTTCCTTGCCGTGGAGTTGGACGCCCTCGGCGGCCGGCTCCTCCGAAGTCATCGTGCGGGTGGACCCCGACGACGTCATGGACGAGGTGCTCGAAGACAACAACGACTTGATCACCGTGGTCAACGTCAGCGCTCCTGGCGTCAAAGTCTCCGCCGCCGAACAAGCACTCCGGGTGGCGGATTCGACGCAGACCACGTCGTCGTGGAACATCACGCTCACCAACACCGCCCTGATTGGAACCAACGCGTCCTTGTCTGCGGGCGAGGCTGAGCGCATCAGCGACGGCACCGCTCCAGGTTGGTACGTGGGGCTCACGTTGGCCAATTTCACCCTCGAAGGAAGCGGGGAAGATTTCGTGACGGTGACCGTGGTTCACCAGGCCCGACCAGCCCCGGGCACGTACCGGATTCCGTTGACGGGCTTGGACGTTGACAACGGGGTCGCCTACCCGTACAACCTCACGCTCGAAGTGCCCCCACTGCCCGAGGCACGGTTCTCTCTGGATTACAGCGTCGTGCCCGTTCACCCGCTGGACCCCACCACCTTCCAATTCTCATTGACCAACGACGGGAACGGCCCAATCGGCTACGACCTGTTTCTGGAATCTCCAACCGGATGGGCGGCTGGATTCGACAACCTTGGCTCTGAACCAGGGGCCTCTTCTGGATCGACCGGTTTGATGAATCAGGGCGCAGCACGCGCGGTCAACATCACCGTCGTACCGCCTTCTGTGAAGACCGTGGCCGGCGCTGAACGAACCGTGACCGTGGTGGCCATTTCCCAGACCGATCCGGCCGTGTCCACGTCCTTGGAAATCCCGATGGAGGTTCTGGCGGTGCGTGACGTTGGCATCTCGCTTGAATCGAGCCTCCCTGCGTTGCGACCCGATGCGTCCGTGGGCCTCTACCTCAGTTTGGAAAACAGAGGCAACGTCGACTTGGATCTCACGCCGAGTTTCCAGTTGCCCTCAGGGTGGAGCATCTCGTCCCCGCTTGACCCGATTTCCTTGGGCTGGACGGACACGAAGGACGTGGTCTACACGCTGGTCGGCGACGGCGCAGGACGTTCGGGAACCCTCGAGGTGCGCCTCAGCGATGCTGAAGGGCGCTTCACGTGGACGGCTCCGCTGGACGTGCGGCAATTGCCCGCTCCCTCGCTTGACTTCAGCCGCCTTGTGCTCGAGGACGGCACGTCGTACACCACACCGTTTGGCTCGGGCAGCCATCCGACGGGGGAGACCCTCCGCTTCGAATGGTTGGTAGGGAACAGCGGCGAAGCCCCTTGGTCGCCTTCCGTGCAACTTGACCTCGACCCTGGGTTGTTCGGCTCATGCGAATCCCCAGATGCGGTCGCGGTCGGTGATTTCGAGGTGGTCGGTTGTGACGTGGTCTTGCCCCCTTCCCTCGCCGCCAACACCGAACCTTCGTTCACCGTCGTCCTGACCGGAGACGGATTCGAGCGCCGCGATGACGTGACGATGTTGGTCGCTGAGGACCGACGGATTCAGGTCAGCCTTGACGGCAGCACGCCCGCCACGGCAGAGGACGACGGCACCATCACCTGGACGCTGGTCAACAGCGGCAACATGGCGTTCGATGAACGGGTTGAGTTTGACGTGGCCAAGGGCTGGGAGGTGACCATCGACGGGGCCTCGACCGTCAGTTTGGACCCCGGGGCGTCCCGCGTGCTTCGCGTGACATACACCAGCACCGCCGGCGGCGAAGCCCCGCTGACCCTTGAGATCAACAACGTCCGTTTGGACGGGGAGACCTCCCTCACGCTGGTCGCGCCCCGTTCGGTGTCCGACGAAGGCCAAGGTTCAGGCGCGCTAAGCGCCGCGGTTGGCGGGCTTGTCCTCGTGCTGATCGTGGCAGGTGTGCTGGTCTTGCGTCGTGCGGGGTCCGCTACGGAGGACCTGCCGCCTCTCCCAAAGGTGCCCCTGCAGGCTCTGCCTTCGCTGGCTCCAGCGCCGGTTGCAGCCGCCCCCGCCGCTGCCGTTGTGGGGCCTCCCGCGGCCAATCCAGCCTCTGTGCCCACGGCGCCTTGCTGGGCATGCCGAGGCACCATCACCGGTCCAATGCTTGGTTGTCCGACCTGTGGTGCTCGTTTCCATCTCCCTGGAACGCCGGGTTGCACCTTGCCTGATGCATGCCCCAAATGCGGGACATCGAGGTCCGAATTCTTGAACGCCTGAGGGGCGCGCCAAGGCGGAGGTCTTTCATGGGAAGGTCCCCACCCAACTGCATGCACGGGACGCCGACCGGCACAAAGGCGCGCGCCTTGCTGCTGATTTCCCTCATGTTGGTGAGCCTCACGCCGATGCTCGCCCCCGCTGCGGCCGACGGACGTGACGCCAGCATCGTTCTGACGGTGACACCGTCGACCCTCACCGTCAATCCCGGTGAGTCGGGTGAATACACCGTTCGCGTGTACAACACAGGGTCGAACCCTGTGACCGTTCAGTTGTCGGCCAGCGAAGGGCAAACTCAGGAATGTGGACAGTATTCCTCCGTCATCCAACAGATTCCAGGTCCCATTGATGCTGGAAGTTACGAAGAGACGACCATGAACGTCACCCTGTCTCAAACCGCGGAAGGCGATTGCGACACCACCATCACTGCCGCCGCCACCGAGCAACCCGAGCCACCTGAGCCCCCTGGCCAACCCGCCAACGAGGAGCGAACGGTCACCACCGAAGCCGGCGACGGTTCGGGAAGTGTGGTGTACGGCGTCGACCTTCGCATGGACGGACCAGCTGACCTGACTTGGGCTGGAGAGGACCCCGTTGAATGGGACATGGAAGTCGAAAACACTGGCCAGGCCGAGGCGACGGTGGTGTTCGCTGCAAGCGAGCGCGATGACCCAGGCTGCGCAAGCGTGGACGACTTCTCGATTTCCTTCGATCCTTCATCGGTGAGCGTCGCCAGTGAGGAGACGGAACCCGTCGTCGTGTCCACGACCGTGCCCAACGGCCAAGACGCGGAGACCTTCTGCTGGGACATCACGGCGACGGTGCAGAACGACCCTACGCAAAACGCCAGCGACACCGAAGAAATTTCGCTCGAAGTGCCTGAACTTCGCACCTGTGAGGCCAGCCTCTCGAAGACCAACATCCGCGTTGATCCCGGCAAACAAGGGCAGGTGCAAGTCACCTTCGACAACACCGGCAACGCCGAGTGGAACATCAACGTTGCACGGACCGGCGCCAAGGCCAACTGGGTGAGCGTTGAGGGGGCCTCCTCTGGGCTGTTACCCTACGATACGTCCTCTGATGAGCGGACCTTTACCCTCAACATCGAACCGGACGACTCGCTGAACGCGGATTCGGTCTCCACCGTGGTGATTCAAGGCCGCGACGGCGGAACCGTGGCCTGCGAGGCAGAATTGCGCATCACCCTCGGGCAAACCAAGGGTGCTTCTGTGTCCATTCCTCAGAGCATGATTTCCAACATCGAACCGGGCACGACCCGAACCACCACCGTGACCGTCACGAACAACGGAAACGGAGCTGACAGTTTCCGCATCAGCGCCAGCGCCCCCCAGGGCGGCTGGACCGTGGCCTTTGACGTGAGCACCATTTCACTCGGCTCGAAGCATGCTTCGGACCGCAGCGCGGACGTGACCATGACGGTGACCGTTCCTCAGAATGCGTTGGCCACCGAGGAGGTGGAAATCGTGGTGAGCGTCCTGCCCAATTCGGGCGGGGCCGCCTACGACGAAGCGACCGTACAGGCCACCGTGGCCGAGTCGCACGGCATGGACATTGAGGCCCCCGTCTCCAATCAACGAGGGCAGGTCAACGCATGGTTGCAATTCCCCATCACCATCGAGAACCAGGGCAACGTGGACGCGACGTTCCGTTGCGTGGTGATGTCTCAAACCCCGAGCGAATGGACCACGCGTTTTGTCGACGAACAGGATCAGACCATCATCGAGGTCCAGGTGCCTGCTCGTGACACCCTTGACGTCGCCCTGATGGTGAAGGTCGAAGGGGTCGAAGAGCGTGATTCAACGAACATCAAAGTCAGGGTGATCAACCTCGACCACAACGGCGCACAGGACGACGATGGCGACGGTCTTCCAGACAATCAGAAGGAAGTGACCTTCGTCGCTGAACGCTTCGACAAGGTCTACAGCATGGACCTCCGACTGGCCGACGGCTTTTCGGGCGACACCCAGCGTGTTGAACTCCCACCGGGCGGAAGCACGAGCATCAACCTCTGGGTGCGCAACACCGGAAACGCGACCATGGACATGGCCGTGTTCGATTTCTCAGGCCTCGAAGGATTGGCCACGCGTGAAGTGCTCGTCTACGGGCTGCCTGTGAACGGGCCTGTCTACATTCCAGAGGGCTACGGCATCTGGAACGTCGCCGAAGCACGGTTCATGTTCGATGCAAACAACGAACCCATCGTTGAACGCAACGAGGAAGCAGCCCAGATGGCTCAGGTCAACGCCGGACTCACAGAGAACCTCGAAAACTACGAAATTCGACCCTACGAGGTTCTTGTCGAGTTGATCATCACCGTCAACCCAAGCGCTGAGACCGGGGACGGCGGTGCGCTTGATGTCACGGCGCTGAGCGAAAACAACACCGCGAACCGCGATGGACGCATCTCGGTGGTGCTCGACGTGAGGATCATCGAAGACTTGGGCTTCGACTTGACCACGACGCCGACCGAACTCAACGTGACCTTCCCAGACAAGGCGACCTTCGAGGTCGGTGTGGTCAACGAAGGGAACGTGCCCACCGATGCACGAATTTTCGCCTCTCCTGGCGAACGTGGGTGGACGGTGGACATCGAAGACGACGGAAGCGGCGATTGCCGGATCGAAGAAGGCGACCTGATGTGCCTGCTCCAGCCCAGTGAAGTCCTGATGATCATGGTCGACGTCAGGCCGCCTTACGGAGCCACCATCGAGGATGAATTCCGCTTCACGCTCTCGGTGGAGCCCAAAGACGGAGGTGTGTTTACCCGTGAGAACGTTGAGTTGTCCGTCACAGGCATCCCAGACGATGGCTTCCTTGGTCTCGGCCTCACGGCCCAAAGCGTCACCAACATCGGTGTGATTTTCATCGCCGTGGTCGCCCTTGGCGTGATGGCTCGGGCCGCAGGGCCGATGATGGAGGCTCGAAAGGAAGCTGCCGCCCTCCGGAAGGTGCAGCAGGCAGCAGCGCGCGAAGGCCGGGCCGCTTCAGGAGAGAGCGTCGAGTTCGACATGGACGAGGTGCTTCCAATGCCCGCGCATAGCCCCGTGCCGCATTCGTCTTGGGGCTTGATTTTCTTCCTCTATGTGCCGATCACGTTTGGTCTCTACATGCTCTTCTACATGCATCGTCGTGCAGAGGAACTCAAGCAACACGCCGGTCTTGGTCCTGGTGGAACGAACCACGTCGTGATGATGATCATCCCAGGCGTCAACCTCTATCGATCGATGATGTTCCGCAAGGAGGTCATCCAACTTGAAGACATGACCGGCCATCAAACGGCGTACAGAAGCATCGGCAGCACCCTTCTCTGGTTGCTGCTTGGTTTCTTTGTGGTGCCCGGTGCAGGATTTGGCCTTGCCCTCGTTGGAGCCTTGATCACAGGAGGCGAAGGGGCTCTCGCGTTGCTCTTCGTGGTGCCAGGCTCCCTCATCGGACCGATTTCCATGGTCTACACCGCGTTCAAACTGAGCGCTCGTCAGCACGATTCATTGCAGGCATCTTGGGCGCGTTTCTTCCACGCTCAAGGCTGACCGTGAAGGCCGAAATTCGGCTTCGGATAAGCCCCCATTGGCAGGGGCGACGTTGCCCTTTTAGGGCGCCCTAAAAATTGGGCGAATCGGGAACGCTTATGGAGGGACCACAGGTGGACGAAGCAAGGGAGCGTATGCCTTCCTGTGGGGTCTCAAAATGACCGACGTGACCACGGTGACCGATGCCTACCTCGCTGTCGGATTGATGACGCTTGTCGGCTTTCTCGTGCCCTTTGGCGCCTTTCTGACGTCGTACTTTGTCCGGCCACGGACCGACCGTTCTCAGCCGCACAAGACCACCTCGTACTTGCTCGAGGGGTACGAGGCCGACCACAGCCTCTACCCGCGCCGCCTTTCGACCTATGAGTGCGGCTCTGAGCCTGTCGGCGACGCCATGATTCAATTTCACTTCCAATACTACTGGTATGCGCTGATTTTCCTGGTGTTCGACGTCGCGTTCATGTTCATGGCGCTTGGAGGCTTTGTGATCAACGACGCCACCGCCACCACGGACGGTGACCTTGAGACCGCGATCAGCCGCTTGCTCGTGCTGGCCGCCTTCTTCTCCATCATGACGCTTGGCGTCTGGCACGTGTTCCGCAAGCGCGGCCGCATCTACATCTGAGGTGAACACATGAGCGAACCAGGACAAAACTACGCCGCGTTCAACAGCTCGGCTTTGCTCGATTTCGTTGGCGACGTTACGGACGAGTCTCTGAAGGCCACGCGCCTCAAGCAATTCTTGTCGGTGTTGGCCGGCCGCTTCTTCAACTGGGCCGGTCGCAAATCGCTGTTCACCCTCCACCTCGGCATCAAGTGCTGCGCCATCGAGATGGCCGCCTCGGCCATTCCCCGCTTCGACGCAGAGCGATTCGGCGTCATCTTCCGCTCCTCGCCTCGCCAGAGCGACGTGCTGCTTGTCAACGGCCCAGTGTCGAAGAAGTTCGCTGACCCCATCGTTCGTCTGTGGGAGCAGATGCCAGAGCCGAAGTATTGCATCGCCATGGGCGAGTGCGCCATCTCCGGCGGGCCGTACTTCCAGTCCTACAACATCCTCGAAGGCGTTGACACGGTCATTCCTGTTGACGTCTACATCCCCGGATGCCCGCCTCGCCCCGAGGCGCTCATCGACGGCTTTGGCCTGTTGCGTGAGAAGATCATCCGCATCGGCGGCGCTCCAGACGCCGGCCGCGCCGGCGAGAAGCCGCTCATCGTGGGGGAGGACTGAGCATGGGCATGAGCATCAGCGCCGAACAGAACGCAGCGGCCGTGGCCGCAAGCGTCTCCGCAGCCGAAGAGGCTTGGTCCGCCCTCGGCGTGGTGGCCGAGTCGGTCAACCACACCGCCGGTCACGGCTACGCCTTTCTCCGCCTCACCGTTCCAGCCCCTCACGTGTTGACCGTGGCCAAGGGCCTCAAGCACGACATGGGCGTGAACTACTGCTCCATGGTGACCGGCACCCACTTTCCCGAAGGCGACGACCAGCGAGGCTGGGAGGTCGCCTACCACCTCCAGCGCATGCCCGTCAGCAATCCCGAGCCGAACACGTCCCACGTGCTCGTGGCCGGTGACCTTTCGGGCATGGACATGCCCCTCGAAATCGAGATGCTCGTGCCCCTTCCCCAAGGCGACGACCCTCGCGTGCCCAGCGTCCAATCCGTTTGGCGCGGCGCGGACTGGAACGAAAAGGAAACGTGGGACCTTGTCGGCATCAAGTTCGACGGCCACGACAACATGTTCCGCGTGCTCAACCCGCACGACAGCCCCGACGGATTTCACCCGCTGCAGAAGCAGCACAAAATCCGCTATCACGATTACAATGAGATGTACGACGACGCCCAAGGCTTCGTCCGCAAGCCGGTCGACGAGGGCCGGGTCAAGTGAGGAGGTGTCATCATGGCAAAGATGTGGATCACGATGGGCCCCCAGCACCCCATGACGCACGGCCTCTGGACGCTCCGCGTTCAGGTCGACGGTGAAACCGTCGTCGACGCCGAGGCAGAACTTGGGTACATTCACCGCGGCGTCGAGAAGATCGCCGAAGCACGCGACTTCACGCAAGTCACGCCGTACTGCGACCGCTTGTGCTACGTGTCGGCCATGACCTGGTCGAATTCGTACATTTACGCGGCCGAGGACCTGCTCGAGGTCGAAGTGCCCGAGCGTGCCGAATACATCCGCTGCATTTCTGCGGAATGCCAGCGCATCGCCAGCCACCTGATGTGGCTCGGTGCCTACGGACCTGACGTCGGTAACCTGACCATCATGACGTGGGCGCTCCGTGAGCGCGAGATGTTCCTCGACTTGCTTCAGGAACTCGGCGGCTCCCGCATGCACTACAACTACCCCCGCATCGGCGGTGTCAAGCGCGACATTCCACCCGGCTGGGCCGACCGCCTCATCGCCAAGGTGAAGCTGTTTGAGAAGCGCATCGACGAATACGAGATGCTCCTCGACGAGTCGACCATCTTCCTGGTTCGCCTGCAAGGTGTGGGCTACGCGACCGCTGAGAGCATGGTGGAGTCCGGTGTGTCCGGCCCCAACGTTCGCGCTTCCGGCGTCAACTACGACGTTCGCTGGTCTCATCCCTACTCTGTGTACGACCAACTGGACTGGGAGCCGGCCGTGGAGAAGCCAACCAGCGTCAAGGGCAGCGACTGCTACGACCGCTACCGCGTTCGGATGGAAGAAATGCGCATGTCGTGCCGAATGATCCTCGATGCGATCGAGAAGATTCCCGGCGGCAAGAACACGACCTACTCCAACGGCGACGAGATGATCCTCGCCAAGGCGCCAACCCGAGCCCCTGCCGGAGCCACCGGGTTCAGCAACTACGAGTGCACCCGCGGCGCCAGCCAATTCTACATCCATGGCGGCGGCGAAGGACGTGGCAAGAACCCGTACCGCCTTTCCATCCGCTCGCCGATGTTCATCACCATCCCATTCGTGGCGGAGACCATGATCGGCTACAAGGTGGCCGACATTCCTGCCATCATGGGCAGCTTCGATCCATGCATCGGGGAGACCGACCGCTGAGGTGATTCGCCATGGAGCTCCCAACCGTTCGCTCGCTTGTCTACGACAACCTTGGCGGAGCCATCGTCAACCTGCTTGACGGCACTCCCCTTGAGGGTCAGGCCGAAGCCATCGCCGCGTTCACCGGCGCGCTGATCACGTCACTCGTCGGTTTTGCGGCCATCATGCTCTCGATGTTCATGATCCTCTGGATCGAGCGCAAGCAGCTCGGCCGCATGATGGACCGTCGTGGCGCCATGACCTCGCTTCGCTCGTTGTGGATCGGCGAGAACGGCACCACGGCCGGCGCATGGTGGGACATGGTCCCGTTCATCGGCAGGCCCATCGGCGCCGTGAACCGTTGGCTCAACGCCAGTTTTGGCAACCATGACCCCGACCGCCCCACGGTCGACCGTGTCAACAACCGTTCGTGGATGGGTTTCGCCATTTTCCCTGGCTTCTTCCAGAACATCGCGGACGGCATGAAGTTCCTCATCAAGGAACACATGGTCCCTGAGCGTGCAGACAAACTCGTGTTCGAAGTGGCGCCTTACCTCGTCATCTCATCCACGGTGCTCATCCTCGGGCTCATCCCCATGGGTGCTGGTATCTACGGCGCCAACCCCGAACTCAGCGTGCTGTTCGCCATGGCGGTGTTCGGCATTGCGCCCATTGGCGTCTTCTTTGGCGGTTGGGCGTCCAACAACAAGTACACCCTCATCGGTGGCATCCGATCGGCGGTGCAACTGACCTCCTACGAGATCCCGCTCCTCCTCACCGTGCTTTCGGTGTGCGTGGTGTCCGGTTCGTTCAACTTCGTTGAAATCGTCACCTTCCAAGGCCAATCCGGCGCATGGAACCTCTTCCTCTTGCCTCTTGGTGGCGCCCTCTTCCTCATCTCGATGCTCGCTGAAGTTGAGCGCATCCCCTTCGACATGCCCGAAGCCGAGGCTGAACTTGTCGAAGGATGGTGGACGGAATACGGCGG
>QQSJ01000019.1 GCA_003602635.1 Candidatus Poseidoniales archaeon | reverse complement strand
AACTCGAGGTACTGGCCCTTGGCGAGAACGGTCAGCGGAATGCGCGCGAATTCTTCGGGGATGTCGAACATCGGATCCGAGAGCGTCATCATGTCGCCGACGTGAACGGTGCGGAACTCGTCCTCGTCCTCGGCGGAGGGGCCGCGGGCGTTGAGCGAGTAGAGCACTTGGCACTGCATGCAGCCGCGCTCGGATTCCACCAAGGTGCTGCAGTTGGGGCACTCGTCGACGAAGTAGATGCCCTCATCGGGGTAAGTCGGAACGGGCAGCATGGCCAAGCGGTGAGCAATGACCTCATCAGGAAGCGCGTTCACCGACTCGACCACTTCGCCCTGGTTGTCTTGGTTGACACCTTGGGTGAAGTCGACGAAGGCGATGGCCAACTTGGGCACGTCGCTGAGGATGGCCCGACGAATGGCGTTGATTTGCGAAGCGTCGCTGTCGCTGATGAGGTACTTCGCCTTTCGACCCTTGGGCCAACCGTTCACGGTTTCGATGTTCATGTTGATCCACCTCGTTCAGACGCGGCGCCCGCGACGTCCGCCCTTCTTCTTCGTCCCGTCGTGGGCGATGGGGGTGACGTCCTCGATGCGCGTGATCGTCATGCCGGCACGGGTCAGGGCGCGAATGGCGGCCTGGGCACCGGGTCCGGTCGTGTTTGCCTTGTTGCCGCCAGGCGCGCGGTACTTGATGATGAGTTGCGTGAATTCCTTCTCACGCAGCGCATCAGCGAGGCGTTCTGCGGCACGGGTGGCCGCGAACTGGCCGCCGCTGTCGGAGGCGGTCTTGACGACCTGTCCACCGGAGCAGGTGGTGATGGTTTCCGCGCCCGTCAGGTCGGTCGCGGTCATCAGGACGTTGTTGTACGAGGAGAAGATGTGGACAACGGCTCGACGGTCGGACATCAGGCCTCACCTCCGTTGTCGTCGGCCGCGGAAGGTGCATCAGCCGCTGCTTCAGCGACTTCTGCCGCGAACTCCGGCGTGGCTTCGGGGTCAACCTGCTCTTCCACCGCGTATTCAGCTTCGGAGCGACGGTCCTCAATCGCCAAGCGAATGGAGTGGTTCGGGCTGTTGAGTTTGCTGGAGGGGTGGTAAGCGATGAGTTCCTCTTCGTCACGGGAGACGGGGTAGGAGGGAATGGTCACCTTTTGCTCACCGATGACGATCTGGCCGTGGGTGATGAGTTGACGGGCCTGCTTGATGGTGCTCGCGAGCCCCTTGTAGTAGACCTGGGCTTGGAGGCGGCGGTTGAGGATCTCCTCAACGCCGAGGGACAAGATGTCGTCGAGGCTGGCCTCGGCGGTCACAAGTCCCTTCTGGTGAAGGGAATGGAGGAGGTCTTCCATCTCGCGCTTGCCGTGGCCTTCGGTGGTGTCCACGTTACCGATCAGGCGCATGGCCTGACGTCGGTGGCGACGAAGTTGGGACTTGGCCTTCCAAATCTCCTTCATGTTCTTGAGGCCGTGGCTGGCACGAATGGCGTGCTCTTCCTCGATTCGGTCGGCCTTCCAAGGATGGGAGGGCGTGTCGTACTTTGGTCGCGAGAATTTTGGTTCACCCATGATGCCTCACCTCAACTTCACTTCTTGCGCTGGACACCCAGCGTCAGGCCAAAGCGGCCGTTGGAACGACCGCGCTGACCACGGACCTTCTGGCGGTTGGCGTGGCGCACACCGCGGTACGCCTTGATGGCACGGAGCCGGTCGATGTCGTCCTTCTGGACGAGCTTGACTTGCTGGCCGGTGAGGTGGAGTTCCTCGCCGCTCTCGATGTCGCGCTGACGGTTGAGCATCCACAGAGGGACCTTCTCCGCGTATTCTTCGACGGCCTCCATGAGCGTCTTCTGCTCATCGGCGGTCAGGTGGCCGGCCATGCGGGTCGGTTCGAAGCCGGTCTGGCGGCAGATCTGGATGGCGGTACGGTCACCGACACCGTTGATGGAGGTCAGGGCCGAGGCAAGCGGCCGGAGGCCGTCCACGTCGGTGTCCGCCATGCGGATGATGTAGGAGAAATCGTCTCCGAGGTCTTCGTCCTTCTTGGCCATCCGTGGTGCCTCCATCGCGTTCGACATGGTGTCGAGCAACGTGCCGACCGAACTCCCCTATTTGAAGAACGCGGCGTGGGGAAGGGTGCGCCCTGAGGCGCAGCGTCGCGTTCAGCGTGCTCCTTCTTGAAGGGCCGGACCCACGCAGAGCAAGTGAACTTCAGGGCCCTGCCCTGCATGGCACAAGAAGGCTTGACGGCGCCCATGGCGGCGGGACAATTGCCGGTCCAATGATCCCTGAAGTTTCGGCTGAAGGTCCGACGGAAGGGAGCACCTGAGCGTCAAGCGTGCCACGTCATGTTCCAACGCCAACGCCACCAAATCATCGACGGTGTCGACCTTGGGCGCGTGGTGCACCACGGCCGCAACACGGCCGGTGGCTTGGACCAAGCCTCGTTCGTTCGAGTCCAACGTAAGCGGCGCGTCGTGGTGCACTTGCGGACGGCGGCCGTCCACGGCCGTCCACGCCACTTCCGCCTCCGCACCGAGGTGCCCGCGCAACCACGGCTCGGCCAAGCCAGAAGCGAGCAGCGCGGCGTCGATCAGGCTGACCTGTTCGCCGCGTCGGGGAGGACGGCGTACCTGTTGCGGTAGGTCGTCGCCAACCGGAAGAGGCCGTCCGCCTTCGATGATCAGCGGGAGGCTTCCGTCCGCAGGATACCGCACGAAGCGGCGAGCGATGTCGGGCGTGGAGGCTCCGCCCAACCACGCCGACAGGCGATCGACGCGCCCGCCGCCACGCGATCCCCACACCCACGTGCGCTGGACGCCGGGCAGGTGGGTGTCAATGACGGCTTCAACGGCCAAACGTTGGTCGTGCGTTAAGCGGGGAGAGAGGTCCAACAGCACCGCCTGGCCGTCGGGCCCGCGGGCGAGATGGGAGGCCCATGCACCCAAAACGGCGTTTGGGGAGGGGGCCATTTCCTCAAGGTCGTGGGTGCGCGAATTTCGAGGGCGTGCAGGATCGAGTTGCAGCAGCCCGATGGATGAGCCCTCCACGACGTGGAGCACGTCCTCTGCGGCGGTCCCGTCGCCGACCAGCACCCGAGAGGCAAGGAACCATGGCGCCTCAAGCGCGCCGAACCACGCCGCTACAGCACGAAGGTTGTGGGCGCTCGCTTGAGCACGGCTTGGATCAAGTTCGATGCCGATGGCCGGGCGTTCCAGGATGGCGGCGAGGGCGGCCAACTGGACGCCGCTGCCGCAAGCCACGTCGAGCACGGCCCCTGAAGGCAGGCGGTCAGGGTTGATCATGGCAGCCCGTTCGGCCGCGACTTGCCACGGCGTGGCCAAGGGTTTCGCGGCCTCGCCGTGCACGAAGACCAGCCCGTCTGGAGCCGTTGCATCCCGGACGGTGACCAGCGCATGGTCCAACTCCAGCTCCGCTGGAACGAGGACGTCGTGCGTCATCGAATCACCCTGCGATGTCCGAGCGCACGAGCAGGCTCTCGAAAGGGATCCCCGCGGCTGCAAAGGCCTCAGCGCCGCCCTCTTGGCGGTCAAGAATAGAAATGACACCAACGACCTCGCACTCGGTTTCGTCCCGCAAGCGTTGCACGGCTTTCACCGCTGAACCACCGGTGGTGGTGACGTCCTCAAGCACGACGATGCGGCCCCCGCCCGAAAGGGAGGAGCCTTCCACGCCGGGTGGATTGTTCGTCTTCCGTCCACCGCGCCCCTTGGGTTCCTTCCGGACCATGATGCCACGAAGCGATGCCGGGGCCTCGGCGTTGGCGATGACCAGCGCCGTGAGCGGTACAGCACCCAGTTCCAGACCGCCGACGACGTCGGCCTCGTAGGCCGGCAGGCGGGCGCAGATGAGGGCGCCGATCAGCCGAGCGGCCTCGGGATGCATCATCGCGGGCTTGAGGTCGAAGAACCAGCGCGAGGTGCGGCCGCTGGCCAATGTGAAGGCATCGTCGCTGCCGCCGTCAAGGAAGGAAAGGTCGCGCACGAGGTCGACGAGCCGCGCCCGTCGTGGGTCCTCGGCGAGGCTGGCGTCGACCGTCATGGCACCAAGGCCATGCGGTGGGAGCATCAACCTTCCCGAGCACGACGTTGGATTGATGAACGGTCGCCCGGACTCTTGGGTTATGGCGTCGACCGAATCCGTCGGCGCCCCATTGCATGACCCGCTGGTTGGGCTTGACGTGGACCGTTTGCAAGCGGAAATGGACCGCTACCACCTCTGGCTGGACGAGCGCACCGAGGAAGCCTACACCATCGCTGAAGAGGCCCGTGCCAAGCGCTTCGACCCGCGAGACCACGTGGAAATTCCACGTGCTGCGGACCTGGCCAGCCGAACGGAGAAGTTGCTCGTCGAGCACCTCGACGGGCACCCTGTGGCCGATGACATTCGAGCCATGTTGGCTGAACACGACCGTGAAACGACGTCGATTTTGATGGCGCAAAAGGTGGCTGCGGCCTTCCGAGACAACGGCTATGACATGGTCAAGAGCATCGATGTCGGCCTCCGCGTGGGCTTGGCGGTGCTGACCGAAGCCGTCCTTGTCGCTCCTCTGGAAGGGATCTCTGAGGTTCGGCTGCTGAGCAACGTCGACGGGTCCTCGTTCGTGTCCGTCTTCTTCGCCGGGCCCATCCGGGCCGCGGGTGGAACAGCGCAGGCTTTGGCCGTGCTCATCGCGGACATGATTCGGCGAGAATTGGGCATCGATCCGTACAAGCCGACCGACCCAGAAGTGGAGCGGGTCAAGGAAGAATTCGGACTCTTCCGCGGCAACCTCCAGTACCGGCCGTCCCCGGCTGAGATCGAAGAAATCGTTCGGGCCTGTCCCATCATGATCAACGGTGAATCCACAGAACGCATCGAATGTGCTGGGTATGGCCGGGTGCGCAACGTCGACGACACGCGCATTCGCGGCGGTGTCCTCTTGGTCATCGGTGAAGGCATGTGCCTGAAGGCTCCGAAAATTCAGAAGCACACAGAACGCCTGAAGGTGCCCGGCTGGGATTTCATTTCCAAGTTCGCTGCGAAGGGGAAAGAGAAGGAGAAAGGGGGCGCAGGTTCCTTTTCGTCCCGTCGTGTGGCCCCCATTTCCAAGTTCATGAACGACATCATCGCCGGTCGTCCGGTGTTCGGCGCGCCCCTCGAAGCCGGCGGGTTCCGGCTCAGGTACGGCCGTGCGCGCCCCTCGGGATTGGCCGCAGCCAGCGCCAATCCCGCCTGCATGGCCGCGATGGACGATTTCATCACCGTGGGAACGCAGATGAAAATCGAGCGGCCGGGCAAAGCCTGCGCCATCACCCCATGCGACGAAAGCGAAGGTCCGTGGGTGATCCTCCGCGACGGCACGTTCCGACGCGTGGACGACCTGATGGAATACCGCGGCCTTCGTGCTGAAGTCGGCTCGGTCTGGGACAACGGCGAGTTGGTGCTGGGCTACGGCGAATTCATGGAGAACAACAAGCCGTTGGTCCCCGCAGGCTACACCACCGATTGGTGGGCCTCCGACCTGCTCAACCGGTTGGCCACGGAGGCGGACGTCGAGGACCTCGCGCAAGCGCTTGGGTGCAACCGGGAGGCGATGCCCGACGACCTGCCCGGTCAAACCCCCGGTGAAGACGACGCGGCCCGGGCCTTGGCCCGAAACACATGGCATCCTTGGCTTCGCAGGCAAACCCTGACGTGGGCCCAAGCGAAGGCCGTCTCCCTGCGCTTTGGAACGTCAATGGCTCCGCCAAACAACCCGTGGTTCCTCGATTTGCCCATCGAATGGATGCCGGGATGGTTGGGCCTTCTTGCTGCAGCACACATCGAGACCAACGGCGATGATCGGTCCCTTCGTGTGACCGGTGGAGTGACGAACTGGACGCCTGACGTCATGGATGAACTGCGGCCTGAAACCGAGCCGGCGTACGACACGCGCTCGGTGCCTGGCCCAGACCTCCGTCCTGAACCTGGAATTTTCGAACAGGGGACGCCCGAGTGGTGGACCTTCTTCCAGCATGGTCTGGCGAAAGGCGCCGCCCTCTTGCTCGGCGTGGAACACCGGCATGACGGCGATGACCTGATCCTCACCGGAGGCTGGGAAGCGATGCTCGAAGGCTTTGGCTTCGGCATGGAAGGCGACCAGCCGCTGGCCGTGGAGGACATGGCCGGGGCCGTCCAGCGCCGCATCGAAGAACTCCGTGATGCTGCGGCCTTGTTGGAAGCAGAGCGCGCCCGCGAACGGGACCTTGCGGCTGAGCGAGCGACCGTTCGCATCGCCGCGGAAACCGATGCGCGTCAGCGCGGCCTTGGCATCGCTGAAACGGACGAGGTGGGCCGCGCGGCGGCGGCAGAGGTGCCGGACCCCGGTCCAGCGGATCCAAAGGCCTACCACGCGGCGCAAACCCACGAAGACGATCATGCCGTGGACGGTCTGCTCCCGCTGGTGCGAAAAGCGTCGCGTTTGCGATGGGAGCACAGCGCCCCCATCCGCGTCGGATGTCGCATGGGACGGCCTGAGAAAGCCGCGGCTCGCGTGATGAGCCCAATGTCGCATGCCCTCTTCCCCATCGACCTCAACGGCGGCGCGCAGCGCCTGCTGGCCAACGCCGAAGAGAAGCGAAGCATCCGGGTTCAGGTCGGCCGTCGGGTGTGCACCGTGTGTGGAAAGGAGAGCCCGCAGCTGAACTGCCACCATCGGAAGATCGACGACTTGGGCCGACCCAGGGCGGGAGAGACGTGCGGCGGACCGACCGAAATGGCCGGAAACGCACGGTCCAACGGACGGCGCCGAGGGGAACTGCAGACGGTGGAACTTGACACGCTGCTCGAAGACGCTCGCATCCGGCTTGGGTTGGACCGTCTTCCGAAACAGGTCAAGTGCGTCAAGACGTTGAACAGCAAAAATCAGACGCCTGAACCCATAGAGAAAGGCATCCTGAGGGCGCACCACACCTTGCCGGTGTTCCGTGACGGCACGGTCCGCTACGACATGAGCGACGTTCCTGTGACCCACTTCCGACCCAAAGAAATCGGGACCAGCGTGCCCGCCCTCCTCGATTTAGGATACACGCACGACCACCTTGGGGCTCCTCTGGAACAGGACGACCAGGTGCTGGAACTCTTTCCTCAGGATTTCATTGTCGCCGCCAACGCGAAGGATTTCTTCCTCCGCACGGCTGCCTTTGTTGACGACCTGCTCGTCCGTTTCTACGACATGCCGGCGTATTACAACGTTCGAACGCCCGAGGACCTCGTCGGCCACCTGATCTGCGCCCTTGCGCCTCACACCTCAGGTGGCGTCTTGTCGAGGATCATTGGCTGGGCGGATTGCTCTGGCGGGTATGCTCACCCGCTCTTCCACGCCGCCAAGCGACGCAACTGCGACGGTGACGAAGACGCCATCATGCTGCTGATGGACGGATTGTTGAACTTCAGCCGCGACATTCTCCCGGCCAACCGTGGTGGTCAGATGGACGCTCCGTTGGTGCTGACCACCCGCCTGAACCCCACGGAAGTCGACAAGGAAGCCCTGAACGTCGATTGTGCGTGGTATTACGAAGCGGCCTTCTACGAGGCCACGCAGCAGCAGCCCCATCCCAAAACCGTGCTCGAGATGATGGACATCGCTGAGCGCCGTCTCGGTTCCGTGGCCGCGGTTCGTGGCTACGGATTCACCCATGACTGCGAAGCGATGGACCGAGGGCCTGCACTCTCCGCCTACAAGACCCTCGAGACGATGATCGACAAGATGAACGGTCAGTTGGATTTAGGTCACCGTCTTCGCAGCGTTGACATCCGGCTTGTGGCCAGCAGCGTGATTCGCTCCCACTTCTTGCCCGACCTGCGTGGCAACCTCAACGCGTACGCGCGTCAAAAGGTGCGGTGCGTCAAGTGCGGCCATTCCTACCGGCGCATGCCGCTGGCTGGCAAGTGCATCCAGTTGACCAAGGTCGGTGGCCGGGGCCTGGCCGCCCATGGCGTTTCCCGGTCCGAAGGCGACCAATGCGGCGGAAACCTCGCCTTGACCGTCTCAGAAGGCGCCGTGCGGAAGTACATCGA
>QQSJ01000018.1 GCA_003602635.1 Candidatus Poseidoniales archaeon | reverse complement strand
AGCGATGGCGGTGGACCAACCACCAAAATCACCCTTCGCAAGAGCCGCAGCCGTCGCGTCAAGGCGGACGTTGACCTGCAGGGCTACGACGAGGGCCGCAAGATGCAGGCCCTCCGCTCGGAACTCGCCGACGACCCGGTGTACACCGCGCTCGAGAAGGCCGCCGACAAGGCCGGACTCCAGCTGACGGTTCGCATCCTCGACGACTTGGCGGACGCCGTGCTGAAGCGTGGCAAGAAGAAGCTCACCGCGGCACAGGCCGGCAAGGTCATCGCTCGCGCCGAGACCGAATTGGCGAAGTCCCGCATCGACCCCTTCGAAGCCGCGGGCATCGTGACGGCTCAGTCGCTCGGTGAACCCGGCACGCAGATGACCATGCGTACGTTCCACTACGCCGGTGTGGCCACGGTCAACGTGACCCAAGGTCTGCCCCGCATCATCGAGATCGTCGATGCACGCAAGGTGCCCAACACCCCGACCATGAAGATCTACCTCAAGGACGGCATCAAGGCCACCGCAGAGGACGCACAGAAGTTGGCGGCTTCGCTCGAAGTCACCACCACCGTCAACATCGCGACCATCGAGACCGACGTGGCCCAGCGGCGCCTCGTCCTTCACCTCAACAAGGCCAACATGGCGCAGAAGAACATGACCGGTGCAGAAGTGCGTGAGAAACTCACGCGCGCCACCCGGCTTCACGTCATCGCGAACAAGGAAAAGAACCCCACCATGTTGACCCTTATCCCGAACGTGCACAGCGCCGAAGACCTCGACACGCTGGCGGAGAACCCGCCCTCGTACACCATGCTCCTGCAGCTGGAAGAGAAGATTCGAGACCTCCGCCTGAAGGGCATCCCCGGTGTCGAGCGCGCCAACGTGCAGTTCAACGACAAGACGGGCGAGCACTACCTGGCCACCATCGGTTCCAACCTTGCTCGCATCAACGAGATTGAGGCCATCGACCGCAGCCGGACCTACACCAACAACATCATCGAAATCTACGACCAACTCGGCATCGAAGCTGCCCGGCAAGCCATCGTGGACGAACTGAAGGAAACCCTCGACGGCGCCCGTCTCGAAGTCGACGACCGCCACCTGCTGATCGTCGCTGACGTGATGACCTCCGAAGGCGAGGTTCGTGCCATCGGTCGCCACGGTGTGTCCGGAACCAAGCACAGCATCCTGGCCCGTGCCGCGTTCGAAGTGACCGTGAACCACCTCCTCAAGGCCGGCATCATCGGCGAGCGCGACCACCTGACCGGTGTCGCAGAGAACATCATCGTTGGACAGCCGATTGCCCTCGGCACCGGCAGCGTGGAACTCTTCTACGTGCCCGACGCCTGACCCTCACACCATGAGAAGCAACAGTGGAGAATGGACGTGAACCTATGGACCTAAGCCGACACCTCAAGACCGCAGCCAGCACTGGCCGACTTCTGTTCGGTCAGCGACAGACCCTCGATGCATGTGCCTCGGGCGAAGCCCGCCTCGTCATCGTCGCGGCGAATTGCCCTCAGTCGTACATCGACAACCTCGGTGCAAAGCACCCCGAGGTCACCGTGCACCGCGCGATGATCGTCAACCGTGACCTCGGCGTCGCGGTGGGTCGTCCGTTCAGCATCTCGACGATTTGTGTCGTCGATGCCGGCGACAGCGAGTTGCTGACGCTCGAGAGCAACGTCTGAGCACGGGACAAAAGCCCCTATATGGGGTCCCGGCAGCATCGAACCATGTCCCGTGCAGCGTCAGCCATCACCCTCGTGGTTCTGCTTTTGGCTTCCTTTGGTGGTCCAATGGCCCTCGTGGCTGATGCACCCCCCGTTCTTTTGGATGAGAGCGTCGAGTCCCTCGCCACCTCGGGGCGCAGCGCTTCGAAGGGTTTCCTGACCTCGGCCGGCACCGGATCGAACTCCGATGTGGCGTACTACACGTCGGTGGGCCATCACCAGCAAGGTTCCGTGCTTGCACTCAGGTACACCGCTGACGTCAGCTACGGCGGCCAAACCGTGTCCGCCACCTGCCCCGTCACGGCCCAAGTGGGGGCCTGTGACGCAGCCATCATCGGTCTGAACGACGACGGCACCTTCGCATGGGGCAATGCCTTGGATGCGTCCAACGCGGCCGTCCTTTCATTGGATGTGGCCGCAGGCGTCGGCGGCGAGGCCTTTGCCGGCGGTGAATACCTTGGCAACCTTGTGGCCGGACCCTTCCAGACCAACTCTCAGAACTTTGAGGGCTTCTTGGTCAAGACGGATCCCGCGGGCAACTGGATGTGGGGCGTTGGTTACACCACCATCGACGGTGGCTTTGGAGCTCAGTCCACGGTGACCGACGTGACCATGGACATGTCCGGCAACCATTACGCCACGGGCTATTTCATCGGTGAGACCGACTTTGGCGGTCAATCGGTGAACGTCAGCGATCTCCAGGCCTTTGTGGCCAAGTACACGCCGAGCGGAATGCTCGATTGGGTCATTGACGTTGGTGGGTTGAACAACGACCTCGGCATCTCCTTGACCACCACCCAAGCGGGCAACGTCCACCTTGCGATGATCACCAACAGCGCCACCATCAATGCGGCATCGACCCTGTATTCCTTGGTCGGCACGCAAGACGTGGTGTTGTTTGAGATCGACCCCAGCGGTGCGGTGCTCTCCATGGACGGTTACGGTGTGCCAAACGAAGCGACGTCCATTGGTGGGATGGCCTCCAACGGGCAAGGCGACCTGTTCCTGGGAGGGAGCTTCAAAGGGACCCTTTCCGGAACCGGGTGGTCCATCTCCGCCAACCAAGGCAAGAGCGACCTCTACGTCCTGAAGCGCTCTGCAAGCGGCACGGGCGATTGGGCCGTCGCGGGCGGTTCGAGCGAGAACGACAGCATCAGCGGGCTGGGCATCACCAGCATGGACGAGGTCGTGGTCTCGGCCACCATGAGCGCCAGTGGGACCTTCGGTTCCAAGGTGACCCTCCTTTCTGGCGGCAGCGATGCCGTGCTGATGGGCATCACCAGTTCAGGGTCATGGGATTGGGCGCAGCGCATCGCCAGCACCCAGAACGACTACGCGTTTGACCTGACGGTCAACTCCACCGACGAGGCGATCATGGTCGGCGGTTTCGGCGGAAGCATCTCCCAGGGGACGTTTTCGATCTCGCCAACGGGCGCCATCGACGGCATGTCGTTCGGATTTGATCCAGCGGCGTTGGTCGATTCCGATGCTGACGGCGTTCCAGACATCAGGGACAACTGCCCGACGGTCAGCAACCCAGGCCAAGGCAACACGGACTTTGACGGCCAAGGCGATGCCTGCGATTCGGACGACGACAACGATGGCCTAACCGACAGCTACCCCGACCTCTGCCCTCGAAACAGCCAGTACAATTGGACCTCCATGCAAGATTGGGAAGACCCGGCCAACTCATCGGATTGGGACAACGACGGTTGCCGCGATTCGCTTGAGGACGACGACGACGACAACGACGGCATCTTGGACGAGAACGACGCATGCCAGCACACTGGCTACAGCCCTCCACGTCCGACGTGGGTGTCCAACGCCACCAACGACCTGGACGGTGACGGCTGCCGAGACTTCGACGAGGACTTCGACGACGACGGCGACGGTTTCGAGGACGGTGCTGATTCATGCCCATCGGTTGCAGGTACGTCCACGCTTGGAGGCTTCACCGGTTGCCCTGACGGAGACATGGACGGATGGGCCGATTCCAAGGACGACTGTCCCACGCTCGCTGGGAACTCCACGGCCAACAACACCAACGCTTGTCCAGACCAAGACGGCGATGGATGGGCCGACCAACACGACGACTTCCCCTTCGAGGTTACGCAGTGGTCCGACATGGACGGTGACGGTTACGGGGACAACACCGATGGCGTTACGCCCGATGCTTGCCCTGATTTTGCCGGTGGTTCATCGGTCGACCGTTACGGATGCAACGACCCCGACGCCGACGGGCGCTCCTCTCCGGACGCAGATTGGACGCTTGAGGACGGGGCGGACGCGTTCCCCACGGATCCAGCCCAATGGTCGGATTTCGACGGTGACGGCCTTGGTGACAACTACAACGACCCAAATTGGGACGACCGGAGTCCCAACTGGCCCGGTGAATACCTGCAGATCGTGGGCGACTACGACCGCTGTCCTGCTGTCGCAGGCAACTCCTCGAAGTTGGGCGTGCTCGGATGCCTCGACAACGACGGTGACGGCTACGACAACAACAACGACGCCTTCTACCGCGAAGCCTCGCAATGGACCGATGAAGACGGCGACGGCTACGGCGACAACCCGGACGGGTTCGAGGCCGATGCATGCCCAGAAACGGCTGGAAACTCGACCCTCGACCGCTTTGGGTGCGACGATTACGACGGCGATGGCTGGTCCGATCCATTCGACGGCATCGGCACCGACGCTGCTCCTGAGGACCCCACCCAATGGAGCGATGCCGACGGAGACTTCTGGTACGACAACCCGAACGGCAATTTTGCCGATGAGTGCCCCAACGCACCCGTGGCCAGCGGCGCCATGACCCGCTTGGTAACCATCGACAGAAACGGCTGCCCGGACACCGATTTCGACGGCTACTCCGACCCTGATGCCGGCTACAATGCGTCCATGGGGGCCGACGCCTGCCCCGAAGACGGCTATGACACCACCATCACGTCCACCATCGATCGCTTTGGTTGCCTGGACTCGGACGGCGACGGATACTCCGATCCCGACGAGGGGTGGACCGTGGCCATGGGCGCTGACGCGTTCCCGAACGACCCGATGAAGTGGCTCCCAGAGGTGGCCGAAGATTCGGACGGTTCGTCCGGCGGCATCGGCTCTGTGGTCCTCATCGGTGGCGTCGTGCTGCTGCTTGGTGCCGTTGCGGCGGCCCTCGTTGTGATGCGTGGGCGCGGCGGCTCTGAAGACGAGAAAGCGTGGCTTGCTCCCCCCGGAGGTCTTCCTCCAATGCAAGGCCTGGAACCTGCTGTGGCCTTGCCACCAGGTTTGGCCATGCCCGCGGCCGGCAACGTGGCCATGCCACCGGGCTTGGCGATGCCAGCGCCTGCTCCAACCCCGGCTCCTGTGCCCGTGGTGGACCCAGCGGCCCAGAGTTACTACGACGGCCTTCTTGCTCAAGGGTACGACCCGGCTTCAGCGCTGATGTACACTCAACAGTACTACCCGACCTTCCAAGCTTGAGCCGTGGGCGCAAGGGAAGCCTCTTGAGGCTCGGCTGGACCGGCGGGTCATGCAGTCCAGCGCAGTCTCCCCTCCGTTTCTTGTCGCCGACGAAAGCCAAGCCGACTTTGGCCGTCTGGAAATCGGCATCGCCGAACACGAAATGCCCGGTCTGATGGCCATCCGTAACCGCTACGCACCGCAACGGCCGCTCCAAGGTGTTCGCATCACGGGCTCGTTGCACATGACGATTCAAACGGCGGTGCTCATCGAGACCCTCGTTGAATTGGGAGCAGACGTCCGCTGGGCCAGCTGCAACATTTTCTCCACCCAAGACCACGCTGCGGCGGCCATCGCTGCAAGCGGCGTCCCCGTGTTCGCCTGGAAGGGCATGAACTTGGAGGAATACTGGGACTGCACCTACCATGCCCTGTCCCACGCCGACGGCAGCGGGCCACAACTCATCGTCGACGACGGTGGGGATGCGACCTTGCTTATCCACAAAGGGTACGAGCTCGAACACGGCGACCGCTGGATCGACACGCCTTCGGAGAGCACCGAGGAAGCCGTGATCAAGGACCTGCTTCGTCGGATCCACGCCGAAGACGACACCCGTTGG
>QQSJ01000017.1 GCA_003602635.1 Candidatus Poseidoniales archaeon | reverse complement strand
ATGAACCAACCCGTGCTGTCGTCCCACGTTCCACCGGTGACGATGTCACAACCTGAATCGTCAGCAGCACGCTGAATGGCTCCTGTGATGGAGGTGAAGGCCTTCTTGTCGATGACCGCGCCCATGTAGACGCCGGCTTGGGTAACGTCACCGACCACGATGCGATTCACCTCGGTGACATAGGTGTCTTTGATGGCCGCCCACACCGAAGCAGGGACGTAAGCGCGAGAGGCAGCAGAGCACTTCTGGCCTTGGAATTCGAACGCGCCGCGAAGCAGGGCGACGGTCAAGGCGTCACGGTCGCAATCGGGATGGGCGAGGATGAAATCCTTCCCTCCGGTTTCACCGACGATTCGGGGGTAAGACCGGTACGATGCGATGCGCTCGCCGACCTCACGCCAGAGCTGTCGAAACACGCCGGTGCTCCCCGTGAAGTGGATGCCAGCCAACGCCGGTGAAGCCAGACAGGTGTCGCCGACCACAGAAGCAGGACCAGGAAGGAAATTGATGACGCCAGGGGGAAGTCCAGCGTCCATCATGACGCGCAAGATGCGGTAGTTGGACACGTAGGAGTTCCTGCTTGGCTTCCAAACGCAGGTGTTGCCCATGAGGGCAGGAGCCGAGGGAAGGTTTGCAGCGATGCTGGTGAAGTTGAACGGCGTCACGGCGAACACGAACCCTTCGAGGGGGCGGACTTCGACCTGGTTCCACATCGAAGAAGGGGACACCGGAGGTTGCTGATCTTCGTAGATGTCACGAGCGTACATCGCATTGAACCGCCAGAAATCAATGAGTTCGCACGCGGAATCAATCTCCGCTTGATGCATGGTCTTGGACTGGTTGAGCATCGTCGAGGCGTTGATTTCAGCGCGACGTGGCCCTGCAAGCAGTTCACCTGCCTTGAGGAACACCGCAGCACGAGCAGCCCACGGCATGGTGGACCAAGCGTCATGAGCGGACAAGGCGGCATCGATGCCGCGCTGCACTTCCGCCTCACCGGCAAGGTGGACCTTGGCCAGCACGTGGCCGTGGTTGTGGGGCATCACTTGCTCGACCACGTTCCCGGTCCAGACTTCCTCGCCGTTGATGATGCATGGAATTTCCAGCACTTCCGCGGCTTGGCGGGCCAATTCCGCCTCGAGTTCAATGCGCTCGGCGCTGCCGGGCGCATAGCCGAGCACCGGTTCGTTGACGGGGGCTGGGGGGCGGGGAATCGAGTTGGGCATGGCCTGAGGGCGGACCGACCGTCCTTCAACCTCACGGGGGGAACGATGCTCTCATTCGACGTGAATCTGAACACCGTCCATCGCCCAACGTCCGTCCGGATGGCGCACACGGAGTTCGAAACGGTGCGCGCCTCGAGGCAAGCGGACCAAGAGCCGAGATTTGGTCCCAATCTCCCGTCCATCCGCCGTGCTCCACGCATAGGTCACGCCCTCAGAAGGCGCGCCTGATACCGTGCTTTCCAACAACACTTCAGCCACGCCGTCCGCTCCTGCCCGTACCTGTCGATGCTCACCAAGGCCGACGGTGAACGTGGAAGCCACCGAAGAGGGCGTCTCATCGGTCAACGCAGTCAGAAGATCGTCGTCGTTCTCCTCCGTCGCTTCCGCCGAAGGCGCGGTCTCCGTCAGGGCATCGAGAAGACCCGAGGGCGCACTCCATGCATGCGCCTCTTCCTCCTCGTCAAGAGAGGGCGTGATCTCGACCATTGCGGGCACTTCGTCGTTTTCCTGAATCGGAGGCGGAACCCACGCGGTCAGCTCACTCGGATCCATCTCAACGACGTCGGCCTCGAGATCGACCACGCCCAATGGTTCGGGACCGGTCCAGTCGTTTCCGTCGTCGCCAACGATGAGCAGTTGAGCGCCAAGCACGGACAACGCGGTGGGCATGCCAGGATGCTCCACGGTCCATGACAGCCCATCCTCAGCAAGCCCATGGACGTGGAACCACGCGGCAACGCACAATTCACCGCCAAGGTCGACCATGGCTCGAACACCGCTTCCAGCATCGTGGATCGCGGACGTTCCTTCAGGCGTAAGCCGGAGCACGGAGCCAGACTGATCGTGAGCCACCACACCGATGGACGTTGACGCCAAGCCGAGGACCACTTCGTGGTGAGCATGGCGCCATTCGAGGGCGCCATTGACCCAGAATTCAACTTCAACGACGTCCTCATCGCCGGTCATGGCGTAGCCTTCACGGGCGATGAGCACCCCTCCGTCCTCCACCATCGTGGCCGCCGTGATGCGCTCACCGTGCGCCCCACGCGTGGGGCGCGACCAGAGGATGGCGCCGGTGCCAAGATCATGCATCACCAACCCGGCCTCGGAAGACAACAACACCGCGGAAGCATTGGCGTCAAGGAGCACTTGGACTCCGGCGGTGACGATGCGTTCCTCGTCAAGCGTCACGTGGCGAAGATCGCCGCGTTCGTCGAGCGTCACCAACGCGCCATCAACCTTCGACACCTGAACCAGACCAAGACCGTCAACGTCCTCCTCGCGGTTGTCCAAACCGCCCAACGCGGCCCTTGACCCGTCGGCGCAGTACACCACCGCGTCGAGGACGCCCAAGGGACGAGGACCTGGCCCAAGGACCGGCACGGGCGCTTGGTGGCCATCGAAACGGAGCAATTGCCCGTCACGAAGCACCAACAGGCGCGATTCACCGTCTTCGAACATGGCGCACGCCGTGTCCTTGAGGGGCCAACCCTTCACCGGTCGCGTCTTCATGCCACAGCCTCCGTCGGTTCGCCTTCACCGGCCGTCATCCAGCCGTGGGCGTTCGGGTCTGGGGGAATCTGCCAAGGAGCATCAAAATGACGCATCAGCGCGTCCACTTCCTCGTCGGTCCAACCCAACAAGGGGTCCAAAGTGGCGAGTGGAGTGGTTTTCACCGCGGAGGCTTGCCGGCCCGCGAGGGGTTCTGCTTCCTTGACGGTGAGGCCGATGCAACCCCAGGAAGGACGGTTTTCGTTCTGACCGTCATGGGTGTGGTGGCGGCTTCGACGGCCGATGTTGGCGTCCCATGCCCGCAACCGTTCCACCAACCCCTCATCGCTTCCCTCGATGGGGAGAATACGGCAACCACGCCGCATGATCAAGAATGAAGACAGCATGTCCCGTTCATCGTCCACCTTCGCAAGAACGTCGCCTTGGGCGCCGGCCGGAAGACCGCCGGGCCCCATCATCCGCTCTTCCACCACTTCAAGCGAACCTTCCCGAAGAATCACGTTCACCGGCCAATCAGGGTACTTGAGGTTGACAGAAAGCGAAGGGTCTGCCTCGATGAGCGCAGCCCCAAGGGCTGCGGCATAGTCCGGAGAGGACCATCCGGGGACCTCACCCGTCCTGCGGCACCGTACCCCAAATGAACGGGGTTGCCCACGGCGATCGTGCCGGTCGAGGATGGCCTGCGCAACGCCTCCCAAATCGTTCGGGTCGCCCAAGTTTCTCACGCGGTCGACGGCCACAAGACCAAGTTGGTGAGCCAGCGCCTGCTCCACGCGTTCCACTGGCCCGTCGCTTCGAACGACCACACGGTCACGCCCGAAAGAGAGCTTCAGTTGAACGCCCCAGCGCCCCTCTGCTTTCGACATGGATCGACGCATGGCGTTCTGGAACAGCCTTCTGACGGGCTTGGATTTCAGCGTCACTTCACCGAGGCGAAGCACCCAGTGAACCTCTGCCATGCGTTCAGGCCTCGCCGTTGTGGAGACCGACCACTTCCGTTGGCGCGCTCGATTGCTTGGCCGCATCGTTTCTTCGGGAACGCAACGTTTCGAGGTACGCCGCATCGATGTCTTGCGTGACGTATTCACCGTTGAAACAACTGGCATCGAAGCGCTCCGGGGGCGAAGAACCGATGGACGTCACCTCGATCAAGTCCTCGAGGGTTTGGTAAAACAAGCGGTCGCTGCCGATGATGGCGTTGATTTCCTCGATGCTTCGGCCGTTGGCGATGAACTCGTCCACGGCGGGCATGTCGATGCCGTAGACGTTCGGATGACGAACAGGAGGAGCAGCGGATGCGAAGTACACTTTCCGGGCCCCAACGTCGCGGGCCATCTCGACGATCTGTGCAGAGGTGGTGCCACGCACGATGGAATCGTCCACCAACAAAACGGCCTTGCCTTCGAATTCGTGTGAAATGGCCGAAAGTTTTCGGCGGACGGACTTCTCCCGAAGGGCTTGCCCGGGCATGATGAAGGTCCGGCCGACGTAACGGTTCTTCACGAATCCTTCCCGATACACGACGCCAAGGGTGGACGCCAATTGGAGCGCAGCAATTCGTCCCGAATCAGGAACGGGAATGACGGCGTCGATGTCGTGGTCTGGCCAAGACTCGAGGATGCGTTGAGCCAGGCGCTCGCCTTGGTTGAGACGGGCTTGATACACCGAAATGCCGTCGATGACGGAATCTGGACGCGCGAAATACACGTGCTCGAAGATGCACGGTGCGAAGGGTTTGGGCTCCGAGCACATCTCGTTGAACAGATGACCTGAGGCGGAAATGAAGATCGCTTCACCGGGTGCAACGTCACGTTCGACCTGGAAGCCCAGCGCCGTAATGGCCACCGATTCACTGGCGACGACCCATTCGCTGGCACCTTCAACGTCCCTTCGGCCCAGGACCAGGGGGCGGATACCGTGTGGGTCGCGGAAGGCAAAGAGCCCGTACCCCGCGATGAGACCGACGCATGCATACCCACCACGAATGTCTTCGTTCACTTCGCGGATGGCGGAAAACACCGTCGAGACGTCAAGATGAGCTGCGTCGCTGATCTTGAGGTTTCGGGCACGCCGATGCAGAGCCACTGCGAACATGTTGAGCAGAAGTTCAGAGTCACTGGTCGTGTTCATGTGCCGGAAGTGTTTGTCCCGCAGGAGCACCTCAATCTCGTCGGCGTTGGTCAGATTTCCATTGTGAGCGATGCACAGCCCGTACGGCGAATTGACGTAGAACGGTTGGGCTTCTGCGCTCGAAGAGGACCCTGCGGTCGGATATCGGACGTGACCGATGCCGATCGAGCCCAGTTGGCGGGCCATGCGCTCCGCATCAAACACATCAGCGACTTGCCCGTTGCTTTTGCGAAGGATGAATTGGCCGTCATGCTCGGTCAGCATACCGGCCGCATCTTGGCCCCTGTGTTGCAACACGGTGAGGCCGTCGTACAGGATTTGGTTGACGTGAACGCCGGGGCGACCAACGATGCCAAGGATGCCGCACATGATGTGCCCTCATGCCGTCCAACGGGTGCCAACACTTGGCCTTGTCCCAAACGGAAGTTCACGCCTTGGGGCGGTGGGTCTTCTTGGACCAGGAGTAGCCTCGCATCTTGGAGGAGGCCCCGTAGCCACACGAAGCACAGACGCCCTTCTGCTTATGGTAGGCGTTGCGACCGCAGCGGCGGCATCGGATGTGCGTCGTCTTTTGACGACGGCCCATGGACGGAGTACCCTTCGACATACGGTCACCTCAGGAAACGGGCGACCGCCAACCCCTTTATGAAATCAACTCTGAGGGTCTTCGGCCTCATCGAGGGCAAACGTGCGCAGGCCAAGGGCAGCCACAAGCAAGGAAACAGGAGCGGCGAGGGCCAAACCGAGGCCAACTGGGGCCAAATGGACCAATTCCGTGAAGAAGCGTGCCAGCGGGCTGCTCGCGTCGCCAACGAAGTCTCCCGCTTGGAGCAGCCAAAGGCCGAGCATGAAGCCCACCACGGCCAACAGCGAGAGCCCAAACACCGGAGCAGCGGGACGGTCGCGGTTGTCGCCGTACGCGACCAACAGCAGGATCATGCCCACGGAGGTGATGGTGAATCCGACGAACACATCGTTGGCCAAACCGATCCACATGGCTTCGCCATCAAGCGCTGAACCCTCGCTCAAAAACAGCACAACCGCTGGACCGAGGAGCATCGCGCAGACCAAGGCCAAGAGCGCCAAAGGCCGTGGAACGTCACTCATCGGACGCACCTCCGTGCTGGAGGCGGCGTGCCACAATGGCAGCTGCACGCTCGAGATCTTGGTCGCTTGGCGGAGGCAAGGATTCTGGCTCGGGCAGGTTCCGCTCAAAGGACCAGACCACCATGATGCCCAGCAACAGGGCCAGGCCTGAACCGAGGAAGACACCCGCGATTTCTCCAACAACAAGCGCCCCGGCTTGGCCTTCGACACCGTGCAAAAACAGGAGCGCCGTCGCCATCACGGCGCCACAGAGCATGGGCCATGAACGGGAGCGACGGCGTGCGACAAAGAGGCGATGAAGAACAAAAAAGGACGCACACAAACTTGCACAGGAGCCCAGCAGCACAAGCACGAAACGATCCCATAGGGCGACGTTGTCAACGAAGGATGGCGTCCACGCGACCAGCATGCCAAGCGCCACGGCGACCAACGCCAACCCGCCCGGAAGGCCCCAACGTCCCACACGACCGACAGGAACGTCCCCGCTGAACACGAGCATCAGCAAACCCAACAACAACGGCGCACCAAGCAACACGACCCCCCACAGGAGGTCCACGGCCACCGTGCTGCCGGACGCGGGGATCGTGAACGGGGCAAGGAGCACCAGCACCACGCAAAGGGGCGTCAGCACCTTCCATATCGGGCCCCCTCGCCCCAAGAGATTGAAACAGCCAAACACGGCCAAGAGAGCAGGAAGCCACAGCAGCAAAGCCGCC